>JACMOW010000037.1 GCA_014377775.1 Pedobacter sp.
AAATCCTTATTTTTGAGAAAAATTACAACATACACTATGAGTTTTAGGATAGAACACGATACCATGGGCGAGGTGCAAGTACCTGCTGATAAATACTGGGGTGCACAAACTGAACGGTCACGTAATAACTTTAAAATAGGGCCGGAAGGTTCAATGCCAAAGGAAATTATCCATGCTTTTGGCTATTTGAAAAAAGCAGCAGCACAAGCCAATCACGAGCTTGGTGTTTTATCGGCCGAAAAAGCAGAGTGGATTGCAAAAGCTTGCGATGAGATTATTGCTGGTAAACTTGATGACCAATTTCCCTTGGTGATTTGGCAAACAGGATCTGGTACACAAAGCAACATGAACGGAAATGAGGTGATTGCCAATCGTGCCCACGTAATTAATGGAGGAAGTTTAGCCGATGAACAAAAAATACTTCACCCAAATGATGATGTAAATAAATCACAATCTTCAAACGATACTTACCCCACGGCAATGCATATTGCTGCGTATAAATTAACTGCCGAAAACACCATTCCGAGCTTAGAAAAGTTGCGCAATACATTGGCAAGAAAGGTAGAAGAATTTGCACACATTACAAAAACGGGGCGCACACACTTTATGGATGCAACTCCATTAACTTTAGGGCAAGAATTTTCTGGATATGTGCAGCAAATTGAAAATAGCATAAGGGCGATAAAAAATGCATTGGTAATGGTTGCCGAATTGGCTTTGGGCGGTACAGCGGTAGGAACAGGTTTAAATACACCAAAAGGGTATGATGTTCTGGTAGCTCAGAAAATTGCAGATTTAACGGGTTTACCATTTGTAACTGCGCCAAACAAATTCGAAGCCCTAGCCGCACACGATGCTATGGTTGAGCTTTCAGGCGCATTAAAGCGTACCGCAGTTTCGTTGATGAAAATTGCAAATGATGTGCGGATGTTAAGCTCTGGCCCACGTTGTGGAATTGGGGAACTTATCATTCCTGACAATGAGCCTGGTTCATCTATTATGCCGGGTAAAGTAAATCCTACGCAACCTGAAGCCATGACGATGGTTTGTGCACAAGTAATGGGAAATGATGTGGCGGTGTCTATTGGCGGCGCAACTGGGCATTTTGAACTGAACGTATTTAAACCACTAATTGCGGCAAATGTTTTGCAATCGGCCAGATTAATTGGTGATGCTTGTGTTTCGTTTAACGATAAATGTGCTGAAGGTATTTTAGCAAACGAGCCTGAAATTAAAAAACATCTACAAAATTCATTGATGTTGGTAACGGCTTTAAACCCTCATGTAGGCTATGAAAATGCAGCAAAAATTGCAAAAAAGGCACATAAGGAAAATAAGACGTTAAAAGAAGCTTCTGTAGAGTTAGGTTTATTAACCAGCGAGCAATTCGACGAATGGGTTAAGCCTGAGGACATGGTGGGGAGCCTTAAATAGGTTTTAGGTTATAAGTTTTACGCGTAGGGTTTAATAGATATGATTTATAAGGATATGATTTTTCGTAGAAGATTTTACTTGTCGCTTGTCATTTTTCACTTTTTACTCCTTATTTCGGCCTGTACTCGACTGCCAAATGTGCAGAACGAGGGCACAGCGGTATTGCAAGGGTTATGGAGCCAGGATAGTGTGGCCAACGCACCTCAGTTGTTAAATTATACGCAACATAAATTTAAGTTCAGTTGCGACTCATTTTATGTTGATTTAACTACACATTCGAAAGTTAACTATTACGAAGAGATCTGTTTTAATAAGGGCATCTGGAAGGAATATGCTAAAGGAACATATATTGTTACGGGCGATACATTATTTCTAATCGGTACCTTTACAAAGGCAAATTACAAGCAAAAGGTATCTGGGTGCTATAGAAGTGGACGATATTTGAGTAATTTCAAGATTAAATCGGCGGGTGTAACGAATTTGGTGTTAGAAGGCCTAAACGATCAAAAAGAATGCATATTAACTTTAAAGGGAAAAATAAGGTGTGTGCCTAAAGAATTATAAAATGAAGAAAATATTATTAGCAATTGTTTGCGTTTATGTACCTTTTATTGCGGGTGCATGGGGAATAATTGGGCACCGGATCGTTGGCGAGGTAGCAGATCAATACATCAATGCGAAAACCCGTAAGGCTGTTCAACAGTTGTTGGGTACGGAGAGTATGGCCATGGCTGCTAATTGGGCTGATTTTGTAAAATCAGACACCAGCTATAATTATTTGAGTAACTGGCATTATGTTAATTTTAAGGAAAACTTAGCTAAAACTGAGGTGTTTAATTTTTTAGATCACCAAACTGGTCCAAATATTTATAATAAAATTAACGAAATGGTATCTGTGCTAAAGAATTCTAAAAGTACGATAACACAGAAAAAGTTGGCGTTAAGGATGCTTATCCATTTGGTAGGTGATCTTCATCAGCCTATGCATACGGCCAGGCTAGAAGATTTAGGAGGAAATAAAATATTATTAACCTGGTTTGGAGAAAAATCAAATCTTCATAGAGTATGGGATGAAGGCTTGGTCGATTTTCAGAAGCTCAGCTATACCGAATATACTAAAGCAATTAACCATCCAACAGCTGCCCAATTTGTAAGTTGGCAAAAAAGTAGTTTAAAAGAATGTATATTCGAATCGTACACGATTTGTACGAAAATTTATGCAACGGGTATAAAAAATGACGATAAACTAAGTTATCGATACAATTTTGATTGGATTGAAACGGTAAATCAACAATTATTAAAGGGAGGTATTCGTTTAGCGAAAATTTTAAACGATATTTATGTTTAAGAAAGCTTAAGAATTAAGTCGAGATAATTTAAAAAAAAATTGAAGCACAATAAGATTTGAAGATTTTAATGGTTTGCATGGGCAATATTTGTCGCTCGCCTTTGGCCGAGGGCATTATGCGTCATTTGATTAAGGAACAAAATTTAGACTGGGAAATTGCATCGGCAGGAACAGGTGCTTGGCACGTAGGTAAGGCGCCCGACAATCGGAGTATTGATGTAGCGAAAAAATTTGGCTACGATATTTCGGGTCAACGTGGACGACATTTTACCGCAAGTTTATTTGATTTATACGATCACATCTTTGTAATGGATAAAAATAATTATAAAGAAGTAATCAAGCTTGCCAAAAATGATAATCAAAGAGACAAGATAGATTATTTTTTAGCCGATTATGGCGAAGTAATAGACCCCTATCTTCACGATCATTTGTTCGAACCTGTTTTTGACGAGATTGAAGCAAGGTGTAAGCGATTGATAAAACAATTAGGTGTGTAGCGTAAAGCGTTTCAGGTGCTTAAAATTAAGAAATGATGAAACAAACTCCTAAACTTTACATGATTTTATTGGGCGCAACCCCCAAGGGAAGAAATATAGAACAACATGATATTTTTTTTGGAATAGCACCATCTATAAAGGATTTACTGCCAGAAATGAAGGCATTTTGGCCAGAGGCGAAAGATAAAATCCATATCGACGCCTACAGAATTGTAAATAAAGTTGGCGCTTTTAAAGTAGAGGTAATCGCAAAAGCAGATGAAATAAGGGACGAATTAACCAGCTTATTTTTTTTGAACTTGGGCGGTTATAAACAAGGCGAATTTGAGGAATTACATTACAAAATGTTAGTGGTGGCGAATCAAAAAGCATTGGCTATAAAAGAAGCGAAGGAGACTGCTTTTTATCAACATACAGGATTTACGGGCGCAACCTCGCATATTGACGATAAGTTTGGCGTGGATGTAGACGATATTTTCGAAATCATGGATATTCTTTCTATAGAAACAAAAAATAAATATGCTTTGAAATTTTCACAAGCTGTTAACTCGCATGAGGACGAGCTGGTATTGGGCTACTTTCCGTTATCGAAGTTTTAGTTTGTAACGTTTTAACTATTTTTTTATTCCTGCAAGCGCTAAAAAAAGTTAAACTATTCTATTTTAATGATGTTCTTTAAGCACATCAAAACTATAAAAACATGGAAATTAGAACAGAAAATGCAGAGATCTTAAATGATCTTATTCAAATTAATAACGATAGAGTAGCTGGCTATGAAAAGGCGATGGCAGAATTAAAAACGGAAGATAGCGATTTGAAAGCCCTTTTTGTAAAAATGATTGGCGAAAGCCATACCCATAAAATGGCATTAGCAACAGAAGTTCAAAGCTTTGGAGAAGAAATTGAAACTGGAACTACCAACGCAGGTAAGATTTACAGAGCTTGGATGGATGTAAAGGCTGTTTTTTCGGGGCACGACCGCAAAACGGTTTTGAATAACTGTGAATTTGGTGAAGATGCTGCTCAAAAAGCCTACAAAATGGCATTGGATGAGGAAGGATTATCAGCAAATTTGAGAGATTTGATCACTGCACAAAAGGCAGCGTTAAGAGTTTCACACGATGAGATCAAAATGTTGAGAGATGCGAAATAAACAGTTAAGGCCCCGTACGGGGCCTTAACTGTTTATTTCTTGTCCAATTCCTTATCTAAATAATAAGTTACCCTGTGAATGGCATTATCGATGGTATCACTTAAAATGGTGATAAAGGAGCCAGATTTAGCATTTTTAACCACTTTTTTCATCACATCCTCGCCATTATTGTTAATTTCGATAGGTATGTTGGGTTTTATTTCTTTTAAACCAATTATAAGCAAATCAATTAATTCTTCTTGCTTACGTCCGCGTAAATATTTTTCCTGGCATATTATCACTTTATCGAACATTTGTGCTGCAATACGAGCAGTTTCAATAATATCTTCATCACGGCGATCTCCTGTTCCAGAGATTATACCAACATGTTCTGTTGCTTCAATCGTTTGTAGATAAGCTTTAATGCCGTTAAATCCATCTGGATTATGTGCAAAATCAACTAATATCTTAAAATCTTTAAACTTAAAAATGTTCATTCTTCCAGGTGTTTGTGCAGCAGATGGAATAAAGGTTTCCAACGACATTCGAATGTCTTCAGTTTTATATCCCCACAAAAAAGTAGTTAAAGTTGCCGCTAACACATTTTGGATCATAAAACCTACCGAGCCATTAAATGTTAACGGAATATGTGTAGCTTTTTCAACTCTAATCTTCCAGTCACCTTTTTTTATCGTTATGTAGCCATTCTCATAAATTGCAGCGATACCACCATTTTTACAATGCTCTTTAATTGCTGGGTTTTTCTCGTCCATACTAAAGTAGGCTACATTACAGTCGGCACTCTGGGCAATTTTTAAGCAGTACATATTATCGGCATTTAGAACCGCCCATCCGGTTCTTTTAACCGCGCCAATTACTACCGCTTTTACACGCGCTAAATCTTCAAGATTGTGAATGTCAGAAATACCCAAATGATCTTCCTGAATGTTTGTTATAACACCAATATCACATTTGTTGAATCCCAGGCCTGCACGCAATATTCCACCCCTAGCAGTTTCTAGCACGGCAACCTCCACCGTTGGTTCTTTCAATATAAACTCTGCGCTAAATGGACCAGTAGTATCACCCCTCATTAACATGGTGTTTTGTACATAAATTCCATCTGACGTAGTAAATCCTACTCGGCTACCATTATTTTTAACGATGTGTGCAATTAAACGAGTAGTTGTTGTTTTTCCATTGGTACCAGTTACTGCAATTATCGGAATACGTGCCGATTTTCCTGGCGGATAAAGCATGTCTATTACTGGAGCGGCTACATTTCTAGGCAAGCCTTCGCTAGGTGCTAAATGCATTCTAAAACCAGGAGCAGCATTTACTTCTAAAACTACCCCTCCGTTTTCGGTTAAAGGCTCAGTTAAATTTTGAGCCATAATGTCGATCCCACAAATATCTAAACCCACAATGCGCGAAATACGTTCACAATTAAACACATTTTGGGGGTGAACTTGGTCGGTTACATCAATTGAAGTGCCACCAGTACTTAAGTTGGCGGTCGATTTTAAATAAACAATTTCTCCTTTTGGAGCAACCGTTGCTAAGGTATATCCTTTTTTCTCTAAGAGATCTAAGGTGTCGCGGTCTACCGTAATTTCAGTGAGCACATTTTCATGCCCGTAACCTCTGCGGGGGTCTTCGTTCTCTATGTCAATTAATTGTTGTATGGTATGTTCGGCATCACCTTTAACATGTGCAGGAACACGTAGGGCAGCGGCTACCATTTTATGATCAATTACTAGCACCCTAAAGTCATGTCCGCTAATAAAGCTTTCAACTATAATTCTTCTCGAATATTCTTTTGCATAATGAAAAGCAGCAATGGCCTCCGCTTCGTTTTTCACGTTAATGGTTGCTCCTTTCCCATGATTACCATCTAAAGGTTTAAATACTAGAGGAAAGCCAACTTTTTTTATGGCATCATGCACATCCTCAAGCGAAGAAGCAGTTACTCCTTTTGCTACAGGTATGGCAGCATCACTCAGCAAACGTTTGGTTTCATCCTTATTGCCAGCAATGTCAACCGCAATACTACTTGTTCTTTCGGTCATGGTAGCCCTAAAACGAACTTGGTTTTTACCGTATCCCAGTTGTACCAAAGAGCTTTTATTTAACCGTATCCACGGGATGTCTCTTGCAATGGCTTCATCTACAATAGAGCCTGTACTCGGGCCTAAGCGTTCGGTTTCTCTTAACTCTCGCATCCGATGGATATCGTGTTCTAAATCGTATTCTTGATTGTTAATGAGTGCTTCGGCGATGCGAACTGCCGACTCTGCAGCATAAACACCTGCTTTTTCTTCTAAATAGCTAAACACAACATTGTAAATGCCATCAGTTTTGGTTTGTCGCGTTCTACCAAATCCGGTATCCATGCCGGCTAAAGTTTGAATCTCTAAGGCAATGTGTTCTATTACATGGCCCATCCAAGTGCCTTCTTCAATGCGCATTAAAAATCCACCCGCAACGGCTTTAGAGCAGCGATGTGTATTTAAACTAGGAATTAATTTTTCTATTCGTTCTCTAAATCCCTCGATCAAATTCGTAGGTCGTTGCTCTAAATCTTCAAGATCTAGGCGCATTTGAATTAATTTTTTTCGTTTAATAGACCAAATGTTTGGCCCTCTTAGTACCTGAATACCTAGTATCTTCATTGTTCGTATTGTTTAAATAGTTGTAATAGCATGTTTGTACTGAATGGAGATACAAACAGCAAAGAAAAAATTAAAGTATAAATTTTTTTTGAATTTTTATCCTCTATTTTGGAAATTAGTATCCAATTTTTTTCCCATTTCCCATTTCCCGTTCCCTAATAATGTTAATTAAAACTATAATATTGATAAAAATAATATTAATTATTAGGCTAATGACTATATATTTGGCACAATTGCGAATATCTAAATGACAAGAATGGCTCCAAAAGGTAAATTAATTATAATAGGCGGTGCAATAAATACAGGAAGTTTTGCCGAAACACAGTTCGGGTTACCGCAAAACATGAACTTTTTTGAGCGTGGGATTTTAAAAAGAATAACTACCGAGTCAAGTAAGGGAAACGACTCGCGTTTCGAGATTATGACTACCGCATCGTTAATTCCCGAAAAGGTAGGAGAAGAATATATCAAAGCATTTGCCCAGCTGGATGTACACGATGTTGGCGTATTGAACATTGGCAGTAGAGAAGAAGCAAATAATCCGGCTCATGCCGAACGAATTAAAGCGGCAGATGTAATTATTTTTACGGGCGGGGATCAATTAAGGCTATCTTCTATTTTTGGAGGAACCGAAATTCATCGAATTTTATTAGATAAATATGAACATACAGAAATTGTGATTGCGGGTACATCGGCAGGTGCCGCAGCAAGTTCTAAGAACATGATTTACCAAGGAAGCAGTAAAGATGCTTTGTTAAAGGGCGAAGTTAAAATTACTGGAGGACTAGGCTTTATTGATGGTGTAATTGTGGATACGCATTTTGTGCAGCGAGGCAGAATTGGTCGTTTGTTATATGCTGCGGCCAGTAATCCAGGTATTTTAGGTATTGGATTGGGCGAAGATACAGGTTTATATATTCACGAAAATAGCATGGAAGCCATTGGATCGGGGATGGTGATTTTAGTAGATGGACGTAGTATGGCCGATACTAATTTAACCGATGTAGAAATGGGGCAACCAGTTTCCATTAAAAATATGATTGTACATGTGATGTGCGATGGTGACATATATGATTTAAGTAATCACCAATTGGTTATTCATCACCCTAAGGTAGTGCCAACGGAATAACCTATTGCGCGAAGCGTTTCAAGTTTGAACGCCTTGCACCTAACACCAAACAAATTTTACAACATGAAAGTTATCATACATGGTGGGTTCATCGGAGAATCGTTAACCAGTCCTGAAACAAAAAGAGCGAAGCAAGACTCACTTGGAAGAATTGCAGAACAGGCATATCAATTTTTGAAAACCCATACCGCTTTAGAAACAGTGGTTTATGCGGTTGCATTATTGGAAGATGATGAATTATTTAATGCGGGATTAGGCGCTCACATACAGCGCGACGGGAAAGTAAGATTAAGCGCTTCATTAATGGATGGGAAGACGCAGAAATTTGGCGGGGTGATTAATTTGGAGGACGTAAGAAACCCTATTCAAGTTGCTGAAAAATTGATCAAATACGACGATCGAGTGCTGAGTGGCGAGGGTGCCTTGGCCTTTGCTAGGGAAAATGGCTTTGATTATTTCGACCCCATCACTACACATCGTAAATTCGAATACGAAGAAAAGCTTAATCTTAACAATAGAAAGGGCACAGTTGGCTGTGTAGCTTTGGATGGAGATGGAAATATAGCGGCAGCAACCTCAACAGGGGGTAAGGGCTTCGAAATTCCGTGTCGCGTAAGTGACTCGGCCACAGTTGCAGGTAACTTTGCAAACGAATTTGCAGGGATTTCATGTACTGGTGTTGGAGAAGATATTGTGAGCGGGGCTTTGGCTGCAAAGATCGTAACCCGAGTAACTGATGGGTTTAGTTTGCAGGCAGCATGTGATAAATCTTTCGTCGAACTTAAACTTTTCGATGGTTTCGCTGGAGTGATAGGAATCGCTTCAACAGGTGAAATTTATCATTGTGATTCGCATCCAACAATGGTTTGGGCGTCTTTTGATGTTAATTTACAGGTATTTAACTAAAATTATTTATATCTTTATGATATGAATAGAATTTGTTTAGCACTTATTGGCTTTTGGATTACTTCAAATGTCCTTGCACAATCGAGTAATTCTGGCCCTCAAGATGTAAATGAGTATGGCCCGGCAATTAACGTAGCAGTGTCTAGTACAGATGAAACTGAAGCAGATGTTTTTTTTGCAGACGCAGAACGTAATGAACGTAGGGGAGATTTAAATGAAGCTTTAACCTTATTTGGTAAGGCTGCATTTGAATACAATAGCAATAAGAAATTAACTAAATATGCAGCCTCTTTGTTAAGAATGAGTAATGTTCATCTGTTACTTTTGCATTATACGGAAGCTGAACAAGTGGTTCTAAATGTAGCTTTAAAAACCTACTCCCGTATTGGCAACAAATCTGGTCAGATGGCCTCTTATAATCAACTTGGTAAAATTTATTTTGGTGCAAATAAGCTCACACAATCGATGTGGTTTTTTACCCAACAGGGGATTTTGGCCCAACAGCTAAAAAATAATTTAGCTTACATCGAGTCGATTTTAGGTATCGCTACAGTTAAGATTAAAAAGGGGGAATATAATTTAGCATTAAAGGACATTGATAAGGCAGAAACATTGGCTAAATATTTTAAATTGTATCAGTTTAATAGCCAGATTAGATCAAATAAAGCTACAATTGTTGAAAAGCAATTGGGCAAAAAAATTACGCTCTGAGTACCTCGATTAAATGTTGAATAAGCCATTCTGTTTTTTTTTATTTCTAATTATCAGAATACTCTGCTTGTCAACACCGACGCTTGCCCAAAGTAATCTACTTTTGGATTCAGCACGGCATGTATTTCGTGCCAGCCCCGAAAAAGCGCAAGGAATCTTAAAACAGGTTAAATCGAATGCAAACAAAACAAGGGATTATTATGCATCTGTGAATGCAGATATAATTCTTGGGAATATAGCCTATTTTAGTGGTGAGCATGATCAAGCGCTTAAAATTTATATGGTAGCCTTGCGCAACTCAGAGAAGGTAAATCGACACGATCTAATTGCTGGAGTATGTAATGAAATTGGGACACTGTTAAAGAGAAATAAGTCGTTAAATGAAGCTTTAGTTTATTATAATCGGTCGTTAAAGGAGGCTTCGCTGGCCAAAAGTGCTTCGCTAATTGCCAACGCGTATAATAATATTGGATTGGTTTACGAAGAACGAGGCGACTATAAAAGAGCCTTAGCACAATACCAGTTTTCGTTAATCGAGTACCGTAAGATCAAGGAAAAGCTAGGAGAATCGTATAGCCTTGAATATATTGGTTATGTGTATTTTTTAATGAAGAACTATCCGCCTGCCATTAATAACCTCGAAAAAAGCTTAACTCTTAGAAAAGAAATCAAGGATAATTATGGAATTGCCATTTGTTTGATTGAGCTTACAGAGGTGTATAAAGATAAGGGCGATTTAAATATGGCGATAGCGTATGGCAAGCAGGCGATTGCTTTTAGTAAGGGGATTAATTATCCCGATATGTTGCAAAACGGATATTTGCTCTTATCGAAAATTTATGAAGAGAATCGTAAATACGAAGCAGCCTATTCTGCACATAAAACTTACGTATTGGTTAAGGATTCTATATTTAATGCTACCAAAAGCAAGCAGATTGGTGAGCTACAAACAAAGTATGAAACTGAGAAAAAGCAGCAACGAATTTCCATTTTAAATCAGGAGAATATCATACAAAAGTTGACAATTATGGCTATTGTTACCACTTTTATTTTAAGCATATTTATTGCCTATTTAGTATATAACCGTTATCGGTTAAAGCAAAATGCCCGTTTACATCAAGAAGTTATTTTACAACAAGATTTGGCAACAAAAGCCGTTCTAAAGGCAGAGGAGAATGAACGAAAGCGGATTAGCGGTGAATTGCACGATGGATTAGGCCAAATGTTTTCTGCTGTTAAAATGAACCTTTCGGCATTGGCCGATCACATTCAGTTTGAAGACGCCCACGGTGAAGAGATGTTTGAAAAAACCTTGTTATTGGTAGATGAAAGTTGTAAAGAAGTGCGTGTAATTTCTCATCAAATGGCGCCAAATATATTGTTGAAATCTGGTTTGGCCACAGCTGTACGTGATTTTATTGATAAAATTGATGCCAGAAAGTTAAAAGTAAACTTGAGTATATTTGGGTTAAAAGAAAGACTAGATCAAAATGTAGAAATGGTGTTGTATAGGGTGATCCAAGAAGCGGTTAACAATGTAATTAAACACGCAGAGGCAAATGCATTAGATATTCAACTGTCTAAAGATGGAGAAGGTATAAATGCAATGATCGAAGATAATGGAAAAGGTTTTGATAGCTCAGCTTCAGAGAAATTTGAAGGTATTGGATTAAAGAATATGAGAAGTAGAGTTGAATATTTAAAAGGCCAAGTAGATTTTTCTTCTGTACAAGGAGCTGGAACCCTTGTAGCTATCTATATTCCTTTGTAGATTAGAGAAATGGAATCCAAGTTGAAAATAAATTTATTTATCGTTGATGATCACCAGTTGGTTGTAGATGGCTTGCGTTCTTTACTCAATAACGAAGAGCAGTATGCCATTGTAGGCTGTAGTAATCGGCCCAAAGAAGTGATTTCGATGTTACAAAATTTAAATGTTGATGTGCTGCTTACCGACATAAATATGCCAGAAATGACAGGTGTTGAACTCACCAGAAACATAAAGAAGAACTTTCCAAAAATCAAAGTGCTTGCACTATCTATGTTTGGAGAGCGGCAAGTGATTAAAGAAATGATTGATGCTGGTATTTCTGGCTATATTCTAAAAAACACAGGCAAACAGGAGTTGTTAGCTGCATTAGCTAAGGTATCAAATGGGCAAATTTTTTTCGGAGAAGAAGTAACTAAAGAGTTAATCAAATCATTTGTAAATGATAATGAAGGTACCCGATTAACCAATAGGGAGATCGAGATTGTTCGATTAATCGAAAATGAGTATAGCAACAAGAAAATGGCAGATCTTTTATTCATCAGTGAGCGCACAGTAGAAACGCATCGAAAAAACATTTTCCGAAAAACAGGAACACAAAGTATCGTAGGCTTATTGAAGTACGCTTATGAACATAAGATTATTTAGCATCTGAGTTAATTAAGAAATAAATTATAAACTTTACAAAAAAGATACACTAAAAAGTGGTGTGTTTTTTGTTTATTCAAAAAATTGGTATCATATTGGATGCGGGATTAATAAGAAATGGATTTTAAATTGTTCAAAGAGATGTTAAGAAGAGTTTTAATGGTAACCTTTACAGCCGCGGCACTGGCTTGTAGCGCATCTCCAGAGGTGCAAAAAATGGTAGACGGGGTGCAGAATATTAAACCAGATGAGCAGCAGAGCTTGGTTTGTAAAGAATTGGTAGGTTTAATTGAGAATTACAATTATAAAAAGATCAAAATTAATGACTCCATATCGTCTATTGTTTTTGATAGATATATAAAGGCACTAGACCCTTCTAAATACTATTTTTTATCGTCTGATATCAAGGAATTCGAAAAATATAGAATTACTTTGGATGATGCATTCAGAATTGGCGACTTAAGTGGGCCGTTTTATATTTTTAATGTATACTTAAAAAGATATAATGAGCGTATTAATTATTCTATCACACAAATTGGAAATAAGTTCGACTTTAATCAAAACGATACTTATACTTACGATCGTGAAAAAATGCCATGGATCTCTAATACTACAGCGCTAGATGAGGTTTGGAAGAAGAGAGTAAAGTATGAGCTGGTTAATTTGAAAATTGCTAATTCGGATCAGGTAAAAAATCAAGAAACGTTAAGGAAACGCTACGAGAGTTTAAAATCGCAGGCCGCTAAATTTAACAATCAAGATGTTTTTCAGATCGTGATGGACTCATTTACAGAAGCAGTAGACCCACATACCAATTACTTTAACCCCCGAAATGCTGAGGTTTTTCAACAAGAGATGTCTAGATCTATTGAAGGCATTGGCGCAACCTTACAATTAGAAAACGAGATTACTAAAATAATGTCTATTGTTCCGGGCGGGCCAGCGTTTAAAAGTAAATTGTTAAATGCAGGCGACCGTATTGTTGCTGTAGCACAAGGTGTAGACGGTGAATTTTTGGATATTGTTGGATGGAGAATTGACAATGCTGTTTCTAAAATAAAGGGTCCAAAAGGTACAACGGTAAGGTTAAAAATTATTCCAGTTGGACAAGAACTGTCTGCCAAGCCAGTGATCATTACTTTAGTTAGAGAAAAAGTAATTTTGGCCGATCAATCCGCCAAGAAAAGTGTTAAAACTATTCAGTCTGATGGCAAACCCTATAAAATAGGAATTATTGATGTGCCTGCTTTTTATGCTGACTTTAAAGCGGCCAATGCAGGCGATCATAATTATAAAAGTACCACTCGAGATGTACGTTTATTAATAGATACTTTAAAAAATATCGATAAAGTAGATGCCATTGTAATGGATTTACGTGCAAATGGAGGTGGATCTTTGGTGGAAGCAATTGATTTAACGGGATTATTTATTGATAAAGGTCCTGTTGTGCAGGTAAAAGACACAAGAAACTCAGTTGAGGTGAGTGAAGATAAAAGTTCTGGCGCAGTATGGACGGGCCCTTTCGGCGTAATTGTTGATCGTTTAAGTGCTTCAGCCTCTGAAATTTTCGCAGGAGCAATACAGGATTATGGTAGAGGAATTATTATGGGAACGCAAACCTATGGTAAAGGTACAGTGCAAAATTCGATAGATATGAACAAGCTTTTTGATCAATCGTTTTTACAGAGAATTTCTGCAGCATTGAAACCTAAATCAACAGCTAATGTTGCAGGTGTTGCAGGAGAAAAATCTGCAACAGTAGTTGATAAAGATGGTATTATTCAATTTGGACAGGTTAATTTAACCATGGGTAAATTTTATCGTATCAATGGTAGCAGTACGCAACATAAAGGCGTAATTCCTGATATTAGTTTTCCATCGGTATATCCTTTGGATAAAATTGGAGAAGACACAGAGCCATCGGCATTGCCATTTGATGTGGTAAAACCTTCTAACTATGTAAGTGTTGCAGACTTAACGGCTATAAAAGTTAGTCTTTTAAAACTGCATCAACAACGTATGGCGAGTTCGGTTGATTATAAGATTTTGGTAGAAGATATAGCTGAGGGTAAAAAACGTGATGCCGAAACTACAGTAACCTTAAACGAGACTAAATTAAAGGCAGAGAGAGAGGCAATGGAAACAAAGGTATTGAACAAAGTAAATAAATTAAGAGCATCAAATGGATTAACGCCATTGATAAAGGGTGAGAAAGTAACCAAAGAAGGCGCTTCTGATTTTTTACAAGACGAAAGCTTAAAGGTGATGATCGATTTTATGAAATTGACAGGAGTAGATCAGAAACTAAGTAAAACTACGCTTTAGCGTAGTTTTACTTAGTTTTGTCTTTTATCTGCATTGCCATCATTTCTTTCATCGTTTTATTCATTCCATCAGTAGATCCATCTAAAAAAATCACATTGCCACTGCTATTTTCGGCGAAATGCTTGATAGATTCCGTCCACATGGTGAAAAGGATAACGGAGATGTCGAGATTAGCATCTTCCATTTCCTGTGCTGCTTTTGTCATACCATGCGCCACTTCTGCACGGAATAAGGCAATACCTTGTCCGCGTAATTGAGCGGCTTCACGTTCAGCAGCTGCTGCAATTTTAATCGCATTACCATCAGCTTCTGCACCTTTAGTTTTAGTAATCAATAGCGCCTGGCCTTCATTCTCAGCTGCTGCTTTTAAATTATTAGAAGCTACCACTCGACTCATTGAACGCATAATTTCCTCGTCAAAGGTAATATCGTTCAATTGCAGATCTTGTAAATGGTATCCCCAGCTTTCAAGCACTTGATCGATTTGATGTTTTACATGGTCTACAATCTCATTTCTTTGTGCCAATACGTTAGCTTGTTTCTGGGTAGCAACGTATGCTCTAATCGAGCCTTCGATAGTACGGATCAAAGCTTGCATTAAGTTGGTAGAATCTACAAACTTGAATGCTACATTCTTAATGGTCTCTTCGTCATGGTTAATCACGGAATACAATAGCATCGCCTTAAAATATACATTGGCCTGATCTTGCGTAACCGCTTGAAACGAAAGTTCAACGGAGCGATTTTGGATAGATATTCTAGAATTGATAACTTCAATCAATGGTATTTTTAAACTTAATCCAGGGCTTAATAGCCTTCTATATTTACCGAAAATGGTAACTACCGCAATTGTTCCCTGTTTAACTGTTACAAACGAACTAAATAAGATAACAAGGGCAACAAATAATAAAATTAATGGAAAGTAATTGCTCATAATTGAGTGGTTTAAAGATGTAATCAATATTACTAATAAATTGCTTGGCAAACAAATGCACGTTCATGTTGTTATACAATAAAAATATATCAAAATGAATGTAAAACGTATTTTTGGAACCATCTTAACGATATTGGGTATTGTTGGATTAATTTATGCAGGTGTGGGCTTTGTAAACCATAGTGTGCAAGTTAGAGAGATGATTGTTATTGGAGTTATTGGGGTGATCTTCTTTGTATCGGGAATTGGTTTGGTAAGGAACACGAAAGACGAGGCTTAAAAAATTATACTTTAACTAATTGGCTGAAGTAATCTCACTGTTATTTGTAAAAACTAATTTGTGATCTTTAAAATCAAGGTCGGTTAAATATTTCATTCTTTTAAAGGCGGCAAAGGTTGGATCGATTTGTAATCGGTTAATTTTATCCTGCTTAACAGAAATTATTTTTGCAGAAAGAAAATTACCTGCTCCATTGATTTTTAATTGTAATAGCGGGGCGAAACCATTCGAGCCTTTTAAGCTAAACATTCCGTAGGTGCAAAAATTACCTAAACTATAAGCAATAAACTTGTTTTTATAAACCTCAACTGCGCGGGTAACGTGAGGGCCATGACCTAGAACTACGTCCGCTCCGGCATCAATTACTCCATGTGAAAAAGCATAAACGTTGCCTCTATTCTCTTTGTAAAAAATTTCGGTTTGCCGGGTAACATGCTCATGGTTGGCTCCTTCGGCACCGCCATGAAAGGATACAATAACAATATCCACTTGTTTTTTTAATGCTGAAATTAGCATTTTTGCGCTATCAATGTTATTAATGGAAACGGTATTTTCATTTGGCGCAAATGCGCAAAAAGCGTATTTAACTTTATCTTTTTCGAAGATGGCAAATGGTTTATCCAGCTGACCTGCATAATTAATCTGTAGTGAATCTAGAATTTTAGCTGTATTTTTTCTACCTTTTGCATCAAAATCCCCAACATGATTATTGGCTACACTTAGCACATTAAATCCAGCTTTTTGAAAAATACCTGCATAGCGATCGGGCATTCTAAAGGCATAACAGCTGTTTGAATTAAGCCCTTTGCATTTGTTAGAATTACCGGTATTTAAAAAACAACCTTCTAAGTTTCCAAAAATAACATCACCTTTTA
>JACMOW010000246.1 GCA_014377775.1 Pedobacter sp.
AATGCCTAAGCCCCTCAAAATCCTTCAAGCCTCTGCGGGCTCTGGTAAAACCTTTAACCTTACCGCTCATTATTTAACTTTGCTTTTTAGCGGCGATAATAAATACCGTGAAATTTTAGCGGTAACCTTCACTAATAAGGCTACAGAAGAAATGAAATCTCGGATTTTGGAAGTTCTGGTTGGTTTGGCAAAGGGAAATCCAGCTAAGAAAATTGAGGATTACAGAAAATTGGTTTTAGATTCGCACCCCACGCTAAATGCTGAGAGTTTAAAGCTTAAGGCGGAAATGATTTATCGTAAAATTCTACACGATTATAGCCGCTTTTCGGTAAGTACCATTGATGGTTTTGTGCAAAAAGTTATTCGAGGCTTTGCTTTTGAATTGGGCTTAAACGCCGATTATAATTTGGAAATGAATTATGATAAAGTGAAAGATGATTTGGTAAATAAATTAGACGAAGCTTTAGATCATAATAAACAGTTGCTACAATGGATTATTGATTTGGCCATTGAGCGCATTAGCGATAATAAAAGCTGGAATTATAAAATCGAACTCTATAACTTAATTGGTGAGATCTTCTCTGAGCGTTTTCAGGTTTTTGAAACTGCAGTTGAAGCATTGGGCTTAGAAAATATTGATGCCTTATTTAAAAACTATATTCAGCTTACTAAAGCTGAAATCAAGAACTTTGAAGAAGAAATTATCGCTTTAGCAACGGACGCAAATAATGTGCTCGATGTTTTGGGCGTTGAAAACGATCATCTAAAAGGAAAGTCTAAAAATGGATTAAAGAAACTCATATTAGTGGCAAGAGGTGATTTTTCAAAACTAGAAGCCATCTTTAAATACATCGATGAAAGGGAAGAATGGTTTCAAAAAAATACAGATATTCCGGAGGTTTATGATACCATTAATCCGATACTGAAAAAGATAAAAGTACATTATTTAGCACATTTGCCAAACTATAGCCTTGCGATTGCTTTTAATAAAAATCTATATTATTTACGGCTAATGCAAGAAATTGCGGGGTTGCTGAAACAATATCGCGCAGAAAACGATAATTTATTAATCAGCGATGCACAAAAGTTAATCTCTGGAATAACAGAAGATGCAGGAGATAATCCCTCCTTTATTTGGGAGAAAGTTGGCAACAGATACCGCAATTTTTTATTTGATGAATTTCAAGATACTTCTACTAGTCAGTGGGGGAGCTTTAAATCGCTTTTAACCAATGCAATGGCCACTGCAAATCCCGATATGATTGATCATTTAATTGTTGGCGATACCAAGCAATCCATTTATCGCTGGCGAAATGGAGATTGGAATATCTTGCATAAGCAGGCCAAAATTGACGTGGGCGTGGATAATGTTTTAGAGGAAAGCCTAGCAGAAAATTATCGTAGTAGCGAGAATATTATCACATTTAACAATTTTCTCTACCGCGCTATCCCGTTAACTTTGCAAAAAGAGTTAAATGAGAATTTATTAGGTAAGCCTGAAAGTATTTCTGCCTGGTGGCAAGAACAAAATTATCAGCACATAATAACGGATATTTATAAGGCATCTACCCAAAATTTTGCATCAAATACCCTTAAGGGTGGAACGATAAAAATTAAGAAATTTAGTAAGGACGATGCGCCAAATGAAGGTAGATTTAGTGAGACGGTTTTTAGAGATTTAGCTTTAGCTGATGTGATTTATGAAATTAAGCGATTAAAAAATGAGCAAAATTATTCGTTCAAAGACATTGCTATTTTAGTGCGGTCGAATAGTGAGGCGGTGCTAACCGTTCAGCAATTAATGGAACAAAATTTACCTGTTCTTTCTGGCGACGCCTTGTTGATCTCTAATAATTCGGCTATACAATTAATTGTCAATACCTTAAAGGTGCTGGTTGGGATTGATGCACAAACTGCTTTGTACAAAGCAAACTGTGTTGCTCTTTATGATTCATTACAAGGGAAGGAGCTAGATGCCAATCATTATATTAACCTAAATGGGGTTTCATTAAGCGCATTAAATGGAGTGCTTCCATCCGCTTTGTGCGAAAATTGGCAGAGTTGGTTGCAGTTGCCTTTGCCCGAATTAATAGAGACGTTAATTGAAAGTTATGATTTAAAAGGTCTTAACGAACACTTAGCTTATTTGCTAGCATTTAGAGATTTAACCTCTACAGCAACTAGGCTTGGTGAAAAGGGGGTCATTGCATTTTTAACTTGGTGGAATGAAGATGGCATTAAAAAATCGCTACCATCACCAGAGGGCGCTGATGCCATTCAAATCATTACGATTCATAAATCAAAAGGACTGGCATTTCGAGCTGTTTTTGTACCTTTTTGCAATTGGGAAATTAAGGGAAAGGCGAACTCAACGTTTTGGGTTTCATCTGAGAATACGGCTTACAAAGAGCTCAAAGGAATTCCATTAAAATATACTGAAGATCTGGCTGATTCTTCCATTGCAAAAGCCTATTATGAAGAATTGCTGTATAATAATATGGATGCTTTGAATATGCTTTATGTGGCGACTACAAGATCCAAAGATTATTTATACATCGCCACAATGGGTAAAAAGGATCCTAAACTCTCTACAATGGGTGACGTGGTTAACCATACTTTTGAGGATAAATTTGATGAAAATAATCGATATGAAATTGTAGAGGATGTAATGATTGAAAGCAAAGAGGAAGAAATAAATTTCATTAATTTAGCGGTTTATCCAACAACAACTCGATTATCGGAGTTGTATGTTTCGTCGGAAGAAAAACATTTAAGGCATCTGGTAAATATTGAGAAATCAGGTAGAAAAGGATCGTTGTTACATGATATTTTGGCGAATGCGAGCACTGCAAAAGAAGTAGACGATTATGTGAGTGGATTAATTTTACAAGGGATTATCAGAGCGGAGGAGCAGCTTGACTTGAAATTGGCAGTGTTAGAAGTTCTGAACCATCCGAATTTAAAGGCAATTTTAAGCAAAGCAACAGAAAGTATTACAGAGAAAAATATTATCGACACAAATGGAAAATTGCATAGGCCAGATCTAGTTTTAATTGCAGAAGATGAGGTAATAGTTTTAGATTATAAGTTCACATTAGAGGAGAGTAGTAAGCATATAGAGCAAATCTATATTTATAGAAACTTGTTATCAGAAATGGACTATGCCAATATAAAAACATATCTGTTTTATGCAGTTAGTGGAAAATTAAAATTGGTTTAATATGGGAAAGAGAATGAGACCATTTTTACAGGAAGTTGCTGAAGATTTGATAGATAGGTTTGGTGTCAATTTGCAAAACTGCGCCATTATTTTTAATAATAAAAGACCATCAGCGTACTTGCAAAAACATTTAGCAGATCTTCTCCAGAAACCATTTTTTAGCCCTTCATTTTTTACCATACAAGAGTTTTTTGAAAGCGCTACCAATTACAAAGTAGCCGATTTCTATTTGCAATTTTTCACCCTGCACAAAATTTATAATCAAATTTTGGTTGAAGAAAAGTTAGAAACTATTTCTAGTCACAAATTTTTCCCATTAGCTAAAATTATTTTAAGTGATTTTAATCAGTTGGATAGTGATTTAGTAGATGCAGAAAGGTTGTATCGTGATTTAGAAGACATATCAGTAATCAATAAAGAGTTCGATTACTTAAGTCCAGAGCAATATGAATTTCTATCTCAATTCTGGACTTCTTATGCTGAAGGAAAACATAAAAGGCAGCAAGAATTGTTTATAAAAATGTGGCGTCGAATGCCAAAGCTTTATCAGCAATTTAATGATTCTTTACAAGCACAAGGCTACATTACGAATGGATTTGCTTATCGCCTGCTGGCACAGGGGGACGTTAACCAACAAGAATTTTTTAAAAGCTTTAACAAAGGTAAAATTGTTTTTGTAGGGTTTAATGCTTTAAGCTCTGCTGAAGCGAAGATATTTAAACAATTACAGGAATCGAACAAGGCACTATTTTACTTTGATACCGATGAATATTACTTGAATGATCCCTTGCAAGAGGCTGGATTGTTTTTACGAAAAAACATTAATCAGCTAGGGTTAAAAAATGTGTTTGCGCATCAGTCCAGTTTGATGAAAACGGAGCAACATTCGGTTAAGGTTTTTAAAGTGCAAGGCCAATCTGTGCAGGCAAAAATTTTAAATACTATTTTGGTTGATGATTATGAAAATGGGGGTGAAGTAGGCTCAACTGTCGTTGTTTTAGCAGATGAAAGTTTGCTTATTCCAACTTTACAAACCATTCCTATCCAATATAATGGAAAGGATATTGATTTAAATGTGACGATGGGTTTTGCATTATCTACCTCGAGTATATTTGGATTAATTGATTTATGGTTAACGGCTCAGTTAGTGCTTTTACAAGGAGATACGCTGTCGTATAAGACGGTAGAAGCTTTCATTACACATCCACTATCTGGCTTAAGTCAGAAAATGAGGAATAAGATCCAAACTGCTTTGTTGGATGAAAATGTTGTTGAAATTGATCATCAACGGTTATTAAAACAAAGTGGATTGTTTGAAGTTTTCTATAAAAAAGTTAACCAGCCCGAAAATGTAGTTATTTATCTTTTAGCGGTTTTAGATTATGTTTTAACAAGGCTTTCGAATGCTAAAACGCTTAAAAAGATTGATGCAGAATTGTTTGTAAAAACGATACAAGAACTTAATCGTTTGTATGATACATTTGACAAACACATTGAAAAGGAAGAAATTGCTTTTGTTATTTATTTGGTACAAAAATCGTTACAAGCTGTTGCTGTTCCATTAGCTGGAGATCCCTTAAATGGTATTCAGGTTATGGGTTTGCTGGAAACAAGAAATTTAAATTTCGACAAAGTAGTCTTTTTAGGGTTTAATGAGGGTATTATTCCAAAGTCATCAATTGGAAATAGTTTTATTCCAGACAGTATTCGGAGGGTGTATGGTTTGCCAGTTTTAGAAAATTTGGATGCGATTTCATCCTATATGGTGTATCGTCTATTGCAACGATCAACAAATATCAATTTTATCTATAACAGCTTAACAGACGAATCTACATCTGGTGAAGCGAGTAGAATTTTAAAACAATTGGAGTTCGAAAGTGGATTCGATTTTAAGTATACGGAACTAAACTTAAGTATTAGAACAGAGCCGTTTAGGGAGGTTAAAATAGAGAAAATGGGAAACGCCTTTATCCAAGAAGCTCTTCAGAAATATCTTAATAAAACAAAGGTGTTATCGCCATCTGCATTAACCCAGTATATCGCTAACCCAATAGACTTTTTCTTCAATTATATTGCTTTAATTAAGGAACCAAAAGAAGTAAGTGCGGTTGTAGAGGCCAATGAAATAGGATCGATTTTACACAAAACCATGGAGTATTTTTATCATGATTTGCGCGGTGTAGAAATTACCACAGCACTGATTAATGAACGTAAAAATTTAGTTCCGGCAATTATTCAGAAAGCATTTAATGCGGTGATGTTTAACCGGCCTGAAAGCAAAATTGAATACAAAGGGATGCAAAAAGTGATTTTAGCAATTGTTGATGCTTATGTAGCCATAATATTAGAGCAGGATTTGGCGAAAACGCCGTTTACGATCATCAGTTTAGAGCAAAAAGTAACAGCAGAAATTCTTTTTCCACTAAATGGAAGGGATGCAAGCGTAAAAATATTTGGATATATCGATAGGGTTGATGAGAAAGATGGGGTGACTAAAATTATTGATTACAAAACGGGCAGTGATAAACTTACGTTTAAAGATGTTTCAGGTCTTTTTAATTCAAACGGAAAATACATTAACAAAGCATTAATTCAAACGTTGCTTTATACCTATGCTTATGAACAGTTTTCGGGTAAGGTTGCTGTAGAACCAAACTTGTACATCGTTAAAACAATGAGAAACGAGGGAGTTTACTTCAAAACAGGGCGACAAAATCTTTCTGGTGAATTCTTGGAAGAAATTAAGCAAGAATTTTTAACTGAACTACGTAAAAAATTAACTGAATTATTTGAGGCACCTTATTTTGTAACGAGTGCTGTGCCTGATAATTACAAGTACTCGATTTATAAAACGTTATTTGGGAAATAATTATCCAATCTATTACTATCTTTACATTATGTATCGTTTAGACAGGACAGTATTTAAGGCACATACAGCGGAGGAAGCGACTAAATCTCATTCGGCCTACTATAAAACGCTAACTTGGCAAGAGAGACTTCGTATTGCGAACTATTTAAATAGCATTGCTTTTAACTTTCCAGAAAATAATCCTCCAAAATTAGATCGGACTAAATTTAGTGCTAGAGCTAGAAAATAAAATGGGAAATATCTTTAATGAAGATTTCAGAGATTTTATTCAAGCTTTAAATAATTGTAAAGTTAGATACGTTTTAGTTGGAGGCTTTTCTGTAATACTTCATGGCTATTCAAGAACAACGGGTGATATAGATATTTGGGTAGATAGATCATCAGATAATTATCAAAAAATTAAACTTGCATTTTTAGAGTTTGGGATGCCTGTTTTTGACATGACCGAAGAAAATTTTCTAAAGCACAAAAATTGGGATGTATTCACATTTGGGAATCCTCCGTCTGCAATTGATTTAATGCTGGCCGTTAAGGGTTTGAGTTTTGATGACACATTTAACAACGCTACAACTTTTGAGGACGATGGTTTGTTAATTAAAACCATTCATAAGGATGATTTAATAAGTGCAAAAAAAGCTGCTGGAAGACCGAAGGATCTAGATGATTTAGAAAATTTGCAATCAAATTAAAGCGCATAAAATGTGTATTTAAACCGAGCTAGCGAGCTCATTGATACCGTCGAAAAAAACAAGTAACAATATCAATAAACGCTACTTTAAAATTACAATACAATAGCTATATTTGCGCTTGGAATTTTTAATAAATAATGAGAGAGATACAATTTAGAGAAGCACTTCGTGAAGCATTAAATGAAGAGATGCGTAAAAACGAGAACATTTTTTTAATGGGCGAAGAAGTTGCTCAATATAATGGCGCATACAAGGTTAGTCAGGGTATGTTAGACGAGTTTGGCGAGAAGCGCATTATCGATACACCAATTGCAGAATTGGGCTTTTCTGGTATTGGTATTGGCGCGGCAATGAACGGACTTATACCTATTATTGAGTTCATGACCTTCAATTTCTCATTGGTAGCCATTGATCAGATTATTAATGCCGCTGCAAAAATCCTTTCTATGAGCGGCGGTCAGTTCTCTGTGCCAATTGTTTTTCGCGGACCAACAGGTAATGCTGGTCAGCTAGGCGCACAACACTCTCAAAATTTCGAAAACTGGTTCGCCAATTGTCCGGGTTTAAAAGTGGTAATTCCATCCACTCCTTATAATGCTAAAGGTTTGTTAAAGCAATCAATTTTAGATCCAGATCCAGTTATTTTTATGGAATCCGAAGTAATGTATGGCGATAAGGGCGATGTACCAGAAGGCGAATATTACATCGAAATTGGTAAAGCACAAGTAGTTAAAGAAGGTACAGATGTAACAATTGTAACTTTTGGAAAAATGCTAACCCGTGTAGTTAATCCAGCAGTAGAAGAATTAACTAAGGAAGGAATTAATGTAGAAGTAATCGACTTATTAACCGTTCGGCCGATTGATTATGCTACAATTATCGAATCAGTTAAAAAAACAAACAGATTGGTAATTGTTGAAGAGGCTTGGCCATTGGCATCTATCTCTTCAGAAATTACTTTTAATGTACAAAGAAGTGCATTCGACCATTTAGATGCGCCAATTTTGCGTATCACTTGTGCTGATGTTCCGTTACCTTATGCGCCAACTTTAATTGCAGCAAGCTTGCCCAATGCAGAGAAAGTGGTAAAAGCAGTTAAAGAAGTAATGTACGTTAATAAATAATGCCTCAGAAAGAAGAACTTTATCAAATTCCACTTCGTTACCGAAAAATAGAAAACCTACATATTGTTTTTTGGCTCATTAAAGATTTATGCTGGGTAATGCTTTGGAAGCCTTTGGGCTTAATTATGATTATTCCAACCATAGGCGCCTCTCTTTTAATTACTTGGCAAACCCGAGCCATTAAAAGTGAATTGCTTCACAATGTTGCGGTGGTATTTTGGATTACTGCTAATGCTTATTGGATGTTGTCTGAATTCTATTCGAAAAATGAGAGTCTTCGTTATTATGCGGTTATACCTTTTACCATAGGCATTATCACCATTGGGTATTATTATACAGGGTTGATGTTTAGCAATAAAAGAAAATCATAAAGTTTTATAATCCTAGAAATCCTAGCTAAATTTACCGATAGTATGGATAAACATTTTCAAAGCATTGCCACCCCTTTAAACATCACTATCAAACAAGTTAGTGCAACGTTAGCCTTATTAGACGAGGGTGCCACCGTTCCATTTATTTCTCGCTATCGTAAAGAGGTAACTGGGAGTTTAGACGAAGTGCAGGTTGCCGCTATAAGAGATTTGTCACAACAGCTTCGCGAACTGGATAAAAGAAGAGAGGCCATCTTAAAATCACTCATAGAACTAGACAAGTTAACGCCCGAACTCGAAAGAAAAATAAACGAATCGAAAACGATTACCATTTTAGAAGATATTTATTTGCCTTATAAGCCAAAACGTAAAACTAGGGCATCGGCAGCAAAGGAAAGCGGACTTGAGCCGCTAGCCTTACGTGTTTTATCGCAAAGTCGTATTGATCCGGAGCAGGAAGCAATAGCCTATATAAATGATAAAAAAGGAGTGGCAAATGTTATAGAAGCACTAGCTGGAGCAAGAGATATTATTGCTGAAATGATTAGCGAAAATGCAGATACTCGCACAAAAATGCGCCGTTACTTTACACAAAGAGCCACCTATAAAACAACTTTAGTTAAAGGAAAAGAAGAAGCTGGAATTAAATATAAAGATTATTTCGATTGGGAAGAAAGTGCTAGAAATGCACCTTCGCATCGCGTACTGGCCATGCGTAGAGGCGAACAAGAGGGGTTTTTAAAATTGGATGTTTTGCCTATTGAAAAGGAAGCAATAACGCTGTTAGAAGACCAATTCATCACATCCAGAAATGCAAGCGGCGATCAGGTGCAATTGGCTATCATTGATGGGTATAAAAGATTACTTCGCCCTGCGATGGAAACCGAATTAAGAGCTGCAACCAAGCAAAAGGCCGATGATGAGGCCATCAAGGTATTTGCAGAAAATGCACGTCAGCTTTTACTAGCCGCACCAATGGGGCAAAAAAATGTTTTGGCAATCGACCCAGGCTTTAGAACAGGGTGCAAAGTAGTTTGCCTCGATAAACAAGGCAAATTACTCGAAAATGCAACCATTTACCCGCATACAGGTGAGGGTAACCTTAAAGATGCCGAATGGCAGTTAAGAAAGCTATGCGAGAAGTACAGCATTGAAGCTATCGCTATCGGCAATGGAACTGCAGGCCGTGAAACAGAAACCTTTGTGAGAAAGCTGCAACTACCAAAAGTAGTAGTGGTAATGGTAAACGAAAGTGGAGCCTCCATTTACTCCGCATCACCGCTGGCGAGGGCAGAATTTCCTACACAAGACATTACCGTTAGAGGCGCAGTTTCTATTGGTAGAAGATTAATGGATCCGCTGGCAGAATTGGTAAAAATAGATCCAAAGTCTATCGGTGTAGGGCAATATCAGCATGATGTAGATCAAAACAAGTTGCAACAAAGCTTAGACGATACCGTAATGAGCTGTGTAAATGCGGTGGGCGTAGAGTTAAATACCGCATCAAAACAAGTATTGGCTTATGTTTCTGGTTTGGGTGAAACTTTAGCGCAAAATATTATCAATTATCGAAATACCAATGGCGCATTTAAAAATAGAGAAAGTTTAAAAAAGGTGCCTCGCTTGGGCGATAAGGCTTTTGAACAAGCGGCTGGGTTTTTGCGTATACACGATGCGAAACAAGTTTTGGATCGAAGTGGAGTACACCCAGAACGCTATGCATTGGTTAGCCAGATGGCGAAAGATATAGGGTGTACCATTGATGATTTAATGAAAGATGTAGCACTTCAAAAGCAAATTAATTTACAACGCTATGTAAGCGCTACCGTAGGTTTGCCTACCTTAAATGATATTGTTAAAGAACTTGCAAAACCAGGGCGTGACCCACGTGAGCAGTTTGAAGCCTTTAGCTTCGCAGATGGTGTAAACGCAATAACAGACTTAAAAGCTGGAATGAAACTGGCTGGGATTGTAACCAATATCACCAATTTTGGCGCTTTTGTAGATATCGGTGTGCATCAAGACGGATTGGTGCATACGAGCCAAATGGCTAATCGATACGTTGCCAATCCGCATGAAATTGTTAAAGTAAGCCAAGTGGTACAGGTAACGGTGGTTGATGTAGATATGGCAAGGAAGAGAATCTCTTTGACGATGAAAGATTTATAACTCAATTTGTCGCTTAATACTTTCTTCTAACGAAATTAAAGTTTCTGTGCGTTGTATCCCTTTTACGGCTTGTATCTCTTCATTTAATACATGTCGAAGGTGATCGGTATCTCGGCAAGTAATTTTTGCAAACATGCTATAAGAACCAGTGGTGTAATGGAGCTCTACCACTTCCTTTATTTTACTTAGCTGTTCTACTGCATCTTTATATAATGATCCCTTTTCTAAATAGATGCCTAAAAAGGCGGTGATGTCAAATCCAGCTTTCTTTGGGTCGATGATGAGATGAGAGCCCTTAATAATCCCCATATCGGCTAATTTTTTCATTCTTACATGTACCGTTCCGCCCGAAATAATCAACTCTTTTGCAATTTCGGTGTAGGGTTTGGTCGCATCGTTCATCAACTGCGTTAAAATCTGAATATCTAGGTTGTCAATCTCTAAATTTTGAGTTTCTTTTTTAAGCATATATTTTATTATTTATAATTAAAATCTAATTTAGTTACAATTTTCGTAAAAATAAAATAAAATGATTAAAATATTTGCAACGTATTCGTAATTTGTCTTATGTTTGTATCAAGCAAGTACAACGAAATCGTTCTTTAACAATTGCTTACATTCTGTTGGGTGGTGAAATTGGCAGACACACCTCCTTGTCTCGGTGGTGGGGATTATGGGACAAACGCAATTTATGGGTTGACCACAAATTAATTTTGAATTGCAGCTAACTACCCCTTGAAGGTTCGACTCCTTCCCCAACAGCCAGTTTTATAAATAATAAATAAGTTAGTTAAGAGAACGACCCGGATAGGTCGCTCTCTTTTTTTTGGATTAGGATTTTATTATTTTATCCCATATTTATCACTAAACTTCTTATCCAACTGCTTGTGCAGGTTGTCTAAGTTAATTGAACGACCTTGAATAAAAGCTTCTTCAACTTTATTACCGATCATATCTAAGGCATCGCCAGCCGAAATAAAGAACGTGGCGTCTTTACCGATCGCCAAACTGCCCGTTATTTTGTCTATTCCCATTGCTTTTGCAGCATTTAGGGTAATGGTTTTAAGGGCATCTTCTTTGTTCATCCCCCATGCAGAAGCAGTTCCGGCCATAAAGGGAAGGTTACGTTGCTGCCAAAAGCCATCTATACTTAATACCACAGTAACTCCTGCGTTATTTAATACCGAGGCATTTTTATAAGGCATATTCACGTCATCGTCTGTATTGCCTGGTAATGCATGTGGCTGTTTTACCACTACAATAACGTTGTTTGATTTTAAGAAACCGGTTAACAAATAAGCTTCATCTCCACCAACAATTACTGGGGTAATGTTATGTTTTTTGGCAAAATTTACCGCAGCAACAATGTCTTTTTGATCATTTGCCGTAATAAATAATTTTTGCGATCCATTAAACAAGCCTTTCATTGCCGCTAATCGAGAGTTGGCTACCGCAGGGGTATTTTCGCTGTACATTTTAGCCTGACTAAAAAAGGTATTTAATTCGGCAATTGCGTTATTTGTACGTTCATTCGGATCTCCAGTTATTGCTGTTAAGCCACCAAATCTGCCGCCTCCAAAACCACCTCTACCTCTTGGTGTGGTTGGCCAATTCACATGCATAGCATCTTCTTTCTTAATTGCAGCGTCTTCCCAATTCCAGGCATCTAATTGAACAACAGACGAGCTGCCAGCAATTGAGCCTCCAGAAGGGGTAATTTGCGCCATTAAAATACCATTGCTACGTAAGGTAGCAGGTACTTTCGAATCGGTGTTATAAGCAATTAGTGCTCTAATGTGTGCATTATTATCGCCTAACTCGCGCTCATCAAGCGTTGCTTTAACCGATTCGATTTCTACCAAACCTAAGTTGGTAATAGATGAAATAAATCCAGGATAAATGTGTTTCCCGTTTGCAGTAATTAGCTTTGCACCATCTGTACTAAATTTAACTACAGTTGCATCACCAACGCC
>JACMOW010000038.1 GCA_014377775.1 Pedobacter sp.
GTCGAAGTAATCACTAAATTATAGGCAGAATTAGCCCAATCAAAAAAAGCCCAAGCGCGTATTACTTTTTTATCGTCTTTTTGTTGCATACGCTAAAGTATAGAAAATATTGTTAAATGTAATATCTCTTCCCATCACCTTTAATCTTTCCGGCATCTAGCAATTCACGTATTCTTGCAATCCTATCTGTTTCATCTCCAACACTTATTTTAGTTACCAGCTCATCTAAATTGCACCATTGGGTTTGCAAATGAGTGATAATCTCAAAATCAATCTTATCCTTTAATTGGGCTAAATCTTCCATTTTTTTTTCGGCTAAGCAAACATCGCAAAATTTGCACTTCACTGCGTTTACTTCTCCAAAGTAATGAAGTAATTGTTTACTTCTACACGTAAAAGTAGTTGAGTAAGAGAGAACTGCATTAATTTGATCGAGCTGTATCTGCTGCCTCAATTTAATGTATTTCACATCAATATCTAAATGCATTTGATCGGCTCTGGGCAAAATAAATTGAAGTTGAGGTTGATCGGTTTGAGGTAAATACGATAGAATTTCAAGTTGTTGCAACTTACTTAAATGCCCTACTACGTCATTAAACGAAAACTTTAACCGTTTAGCAAGATCTGATTCTTTAATTTTAACATAGCTATCAAAAGCACCACCATACGACCTTTGTATCGTTTTAATGATCGAATCGTAACCTGCGTTTTCTATTTGAAAACGGTAAACATCTTCGTGGTTAGCGGTAAACATGATTCTCGATTGCAAAAAAATATTTTCCGATAAAACCAAATAGCCATCATGTTCTAAAAACTTTAATGCGGCCAGCGTTTTAATTACGGCTAAATTAAATCGCTTACAAAAATCGGCTAAATCAAACTCGAAATTTAGTCCCTCTCCAGCGCCATAAGCCAATTGAAAGTAGCTCCCCAAGTAATGATAGGTCTTTTTAATTTCGGCTATTGAAGGGAAACTATCCTTATATTTTCCTTTAAGAATTAACTGATCAGATGCATTGGCCAATAAAACAGCAAAGGCACGTTTCTCGTCTCTTCCAGCTCTACCCGCCTCTTGATAATATGCTTCTAAGCTGTCTGGCAAATCTAAATGAATCACAAAACGCACATTAGGTTTATCGATGCCCATCCCAAAAGCATTGGTAGCAACCATTATCCGAATAGTATCTTTCTTCCAATCTTCTTGCTTCTTAAACCGTAGGTCTTTCTCTATACCCGCATGGTAAAAATCGGCACTAACACCATTACGCTGTAAAAATGCTGCAATTTCTGCTGTTTCACGCCTGTTTCTAACATAAACTAAACCTGATCCTTTAACGTTTCTTACAATTTCAAGTAGCTTTTTATGCTTATCCTCTACATCAATTACAGCATAACTTAAGTTACTACGCTGAAAGCTCTTTACAAATACCTTTGCATTTTTAAAGGCAAGTTTTGCCTGTATATCTTCTTTCACAAAGGCGGTTGCAGTGGCGGTTAGGGCAAGTACGGGCTTATCAGGATGAATTTCTCTTAAGGCCGTTAATTGCAGATATGGAGGTCTGAAATCATATCCCCATTGCGATATGCAATGTGCCTCATCAACCGCAATCAAATTCACGTTCATGTAAGAAATCCGCTCGCGAACAATGGGAGATAATAAACGCTCTGGCGAGAGATATAGAAATTTAATGTCTCCATAAATACAGTTATCCAGTAAAATATCGATTTCTCTTTTACCCATTCCCGCATAAATAGCAATCGCGTTGATCCCTTTGTCCTTTAAATGCTCTACTTGATCTTTCATTAGCGCAATTAATGGCGATACCACAATACAAATGCCATCCATCATCATTGCTGGCACTTGGAAACAAACCGATTTCCCTCCGCCAGTTGGCAATAAGGCTAAAGTATCGTTTCCATGTAGTACCGATTGGATAATTTCTTCTTGCAGTGAACGAAATTGATCAAATCCCCAATATTTTCTTAAAATTTCAGTAGCTGTCATATAAAGATGGCAACCAAAACTACGGGAAAAAGGTGAAAATTTATATCTTTGACTTTCGAATTTTCTCTGAATCATTTAAATAATATGAAACATATATACTTATCATCGGTACTTGTGTGCTTATCTCTTACAAGCTACGCCCAAGACAAAAAAGAAGCTACCAAATGGGATGTCGAAAAATATCAAGGCCCAACCAAAAACTTCAGCATTACTACCAACGAAGGTACTTGGATGAATTTAGATGTAAGTTCGGATGGAAATACCATTGTATTTGATATGCTGGGCGATATATATACGATTCCAATTACAGGCGGACAAGCGAAACTAATTAGTGGAGGCATTGCATTTGACGTACAGCCACGTTTTAGTCCGAATGGAAAATACATTTCTTATACCAGCGATAAAAGTGGTGGCGACAATATATGGATCATGGATCGCGATGGTGGAAATAAAAAACAGATCACCAAAGAAACCTTTCGTTTATTAAATAATGCCACTTGGATGCCAAATAGCGAATATTTAATTGCCCGTAAGCACTTTACAGGTTCACGTTCGTTGGGTGCAGGAGAAATGTGGATGTATCATATTTATGGTGGTGATGGGGTGCAATTAACCAAAAGGAAAAATGATCAGCAGGATGCTGGAGAACCAAATGTATCGCCCGATGGCAAATTTTTATACTTTAGCGAAGATGTTTCTCCAGGCCCTAATTTCGAATATAGTAAAGATCCAAATGGCTTAATTTATGCCATTCGGCAGTTAGATTTAACTTCAGGTAAATTAACCAATTTAATTGCGGCACAGGGCGGTGCTGCCAGACCACAAATTTCTCCAGATGGAAAATTTATGGCCTATGTTAAACGGGTACGTTTAAAATCTGTTTTATTTGTTCAAAATATAAAAACGGAGGAAGAATGGCCGCTTTTCGAAGATTTATCCCGCGACCAGCAAGAAACATGGGCAGTTTTTGGGATATACCCTAATTTTGCATGGGCACCAGATGGAAAAAAAATAGTGTTTTATGCAGGGGGAAAAATTAAGCAAATTGACTTAAACAATTTAAATGTTACGGAAATTCCTTTCGAAGTAAATAGTACGCAAACCGTACAAAATGCCTTGCATTTTGATCATCAAGTATATCATCCAGAATTTACCGCTAAAATGATTAGGCAATTAACTACATCGCCCGATGGTAAAACCGTAGTTTTTAATGCCGCTGGTTATTTGTACAAAAAAGAACTACCAAATGGCAATCCGGAAAGACTTACCACTGGAATTGATTTCGAGTTTGAACCCGATTTTAGTCCGGATGGGAAATTCGTAATATACACCACTTGGAGTGACGAATTTAAAGGTGCGATTAAGCGAATCGATTTAAAAAATGGAAAAACTATTGCGCTTACCGATGAGAAAGGATACTATTATTCCCCAAATTATTCAAATAAAGGAGATAAAATTGTGTTTAGAAAAGGTGTTGGAAACGAGGTTTTGGGATTAACTTATGGCAAGGGCACGGGAATATTTACCATTCCGGCCAATGGTGGCGCTAAAACATTAGTGAGCGAAAGTGGTATTAAACCAATATTTACGGCCGATGATAGTCGTATTTATTTTCAAGGCAACGAAGCAGGAAAAAAGGCGTTTAAGAGTATTGATTTAGATGGTAAAAACGAGCGTACCCACTTTACTTCCCAATACAGCAATCAGTTTGTACCAAGCCCAGATGGAAAATGGATGGCTTTTACTGAACTATTTAATGCTTACCTCACCCCTATGGTAACTACAGGCTCAGCACTCGATCTTTCAGCAAATAATAAGGCCATTCCATTGGCTCGTGTTACCAAAGATGCGGGTACGTTTTTACATTGGAGTGCCGATAGTAAGAAGTTATTTTGGACTTTAGGTGAGCAATATTATCAACGTGAAATTAAAAACACTTTCAACTTTGTAGAGGGTGCACCGCAGGTGCTTCCAGAATTAGATACGGTTGGAATTTCGATGGGCTTACAATTAAAAACCGATGTGCCTGTAGGACTTATTGCATTAAAAGGAGCACGAATAATTACCATGAAAGGTGATGAAGTGATTGAAGAAGGTACCATTTTGGTAGAAAACAATAAAATTATAGCGATTGGAAAAGCAACTGATTTAGTAATACCCGCAAATACCAAGGTAATTGATGTAACTGGAAAAACCATTATGCCAGGCATGGTTGATGTGCATGCGCATTTACGTACCAGTCCGGATGGCGTTAGTCCGCAACAAGATTGGTCGTATTTAGCCAATTTATCTTTTGGCGTAACTACGGCACACGATCCATCGAGTAATACCGAAATGGTATTTAGTCAAAGCGAAATGCTAAAAGCAGGCCGGATGATTGGTCCACGTTTATATTCTACAGGATCGATTTTATATGGTGCTGATGGAGATTTTAAAGTGGTGATTAATAGTTTACAAGATGCTTTATCTCATTTAAAACGATTAAAAGCAGTAGGTGCATTTTCAGTTAAATCTTATAATCAACCACGAAGAGAGCAGCGCCAGCAAATTTTAGAAGCCGCACGCCAGTTAAAAATGGAAGTAGTACCAGAGGGTGGCTCAACCTTTTTTACCAACATGAACATGGTTGCTGATGGACATACTGGGATAGAACACAGTATTCCAGTATCGCCAGTGTATAAAGACGTAGTTAATTTTTGGGCCAATACCACTGTAGCCTACACCCCTACTTTAATTGTTGCTTATGGAGGGCAATGGGGCGAAAATTACTGGTATGACCGTACCAATGTTTGGGAAAATGAACGCTTATTAACCTTTACGCCACGTTCTATTATTGATGCACGCTCTAGAAGAAGAACAACATCAGAATATGGAGATTATAATCACATTGATGTAGCAAAAGCGGTGAAGCAGATTGCTGACGCTGGAACGAAAGTTAATTTAGGAGCACATGGTCAAATTCAAGGCTTAGGTGCACATTGGGAGCTTTGGATGATGGTACAAGGAGGAATGACACCATTACAAGCCATTCGTACTGCAACGCTTAATGGAGCCTCGTATTTAGGAATGAATAAAGAAATTGGTTCGTTAGAAGTGGGAAAACTAAGCGACTTAGTGGTAATTGATGCAAATCCATTAGATGATATTCGAAATTCTGAAAAAATTAAATACGTAATGATTAATGGTCGTTTATATGATAGTTTATCGATGAATGAGGTAGGAACGAGAGAAAAAGTACGCTCAAAATTATGGTTTGAATTAGATAGAGGAGTTGCGTTTTCTATTCCATATAGAGGTTCTGAAACTTGGACTTTTACGGTACCGAATTGTGATTAATTTAAAACCAACAAACCATATTTTCTTAGCGTATTGATCGGTTTTGAATACCAGAACAATTCAAAGTGTTCGATCTCGATTTCGAAATCTTCTTTAATTTCCTGGAGGGTGTGCGTTTTGTGGCTAGACACAGAGATTTTAGGTAAAATTGAAACCAACCATTCGCCCTCTTTTGAATTGGTTTCGATGCCAAAACTTTCTTTTTTGCTGTGAAAACTTAAGGTCATCATTTCCCAAGAGTTTCCTTTTTTAGATTTGGTAAAGGTTTCAACACTTGGCTTTCCGCCTAACCAAACTATTTTGGCAGTTGGTTTAATGTTAAAATTATCTTCCTCTTTTAATGCTGTATCAATAAAATTAACTGGAATTGTAGTTTTTGGAATTTTAAAATCAAACCAATCTTGCAATTTATAATCGAAACAAATGCCATGCATAAAGTTAAAGAGCGACTTTTTTAACCCGAAACTAAATTTGTTATGGTCTATTCCGGTTTTATCGGTATAGTTAATATCATTATTGGCGAAAGTTCCGATGGCTTCGGTTTCTTTAACTACCCCAAATTTTTCTGGGTACATACCAACTGGGCTATGTGCTGTCATGGCAAATTGATGCCAAAAACCAGATTGTAAAACTCCAGCCTCAAATAATTGACGAACCATTTCAAGGCTATCAACCGTTTCTTGTACCGTTTGTGTTGGATAGCCATACATTAGATAAGAATGAACCATAATACCTGCCTCGGTAAAATTTCGAGTAACTTTAGCTACTTGTTCAACAGTTACGCCTTTATCAATCAGTTTCAATAACCGATCTGATGCTACTTCTAATCCCCCAGAAACCGCAATACAACCCGAAGCTTTCAATAGCAAACACAAGTCTTTGGTAAAACTTTTCTCGAAACGAATGTTTGTCCACCATGTAACCGTTATTTTTCTGCGTAGAATTTCCAAAGCTACCTCTCGCATTAAGGCTGGTGGAGCTGCTTCATCTACAAAATGAAAGCCATTTTGCCCAGTTTTTTCAGCTAAATCTTCAATCCGATCTACTATTAACTTTGCGGCAACAGGCTCGTAAACCTTAATGTAATCTAAAGAAATATCACAAAAAGTACATTTACCCCAATAACAACCATGTGCCATGGTGAGTTTATTCCAGCGACCATCACTCCACATTCGATGCATTGGATTTACAATTTCGATAACCGAAATATATTTATCTAACTGTAAATCAGTATAGTCTGGCGTACCCACATCCGCTTGTTTATAATCGTTTTTTAAAGCATCATTTTTATAAACAACTGCTCCATTTTCTAACAAAAAAGTTCTTTTGTATAAGTTAAAACTTCCAACTTGCGTAATTGCGTTGTACAGCAGTTCTATTGGCAGTTCTCCATCATCTAGGGTAATAAAATCAAAAAATTCGAAAACTCTTTGATCAGATAATGAACGTAGCTCGGTATTTGGGAACCCCCCACCCATGGATATTTTAATCTCTGGATAATTTTTTTTAACAAATTGCGCACAGCGAAAAGCAGAATACAAATTTCCTGGAAAAGGTACAGAAATAAGAAATAATTTAGGTTGCACTTTTACTATCCTATCTTTAAGAATAGTAATTAAAATTTTATCAATGTAAGTAGGTTCTTGATTTAAAGCTTCGTATAATTCATCAAATGAGTTTGCACTTCTTCCCAATCGCTCGGCATACCTACTAAAACCAAAATTTGGGTCGACAGACGCTACAATAAAATCTGAAATATCTTCGAGATATAATGTTGCTAAATGTTTGGCCTTATCTTGCATACCCATCGCGCCAAAAGCCCAGTCTAGTTCTTCTAATTCCGAAAAACGAGAAGCCTCTGGTAAAAAATCTTCCTGGCAAATTTGTAATGCTAAAGTTGGATTTTTTCCCTGCAAGAAGGCAATTACAGCATCAATAGTTTTAAGATATTCTTCTTTTAAGGCTATAATCCGCTGAATGTTTGGAGATGATGGAATTTTACTTTTACTTAGTTCAGCATGCGTAAATAAATCTGTTAACCCTTTTTTAGAAAATAACACTAAAATAACCTCGATACCTAAGTCGGCCTGAGTAGAAGATATATTTTTTGTGTTCAGAAAACCTTTAATGTACGCTGTTGCCGGATACGGTGTATTCAGTTGTGTAAATGGTGGGGTAATTAAAAGGAGCTCCGTTCTCATAAATTCTGTGCAATCACATATCCACTTGCCCAAGCCCATTGAAAGTTATAACCACCTAGCCAGCCAGTTACATCCATACACTCGCCTCCAAAATATAAACCTGGTATTTTTTTACATTCCATCGTCTTAGAAGAAATTTCGTTGGTATCAATTCCACCACGCATTACTTCGGCCTTATCGTAACCTTTATCGCCTGCTGGCTTAACTTTAAAGTAGTGTATCGTATTATTAATTAATTCTAAATCAATTTTTCTTAAATCGGCTACCGTTTTAGTTAAAGGTAAAAATTTACCTAAAGCATCTGTAAATTTCTTAGTATAAAAACGATTTAAAAAGGTTGATAATAATGTTCGCCCGTGATTACTCCGCTCTTCTTCTAAATGCGATAAAATTTGTTGATTTGGCAACAAATCAATATTAATACTTCCTCCACTACGCCAATAGGAGGATATTTGAAGAATTGCTGGTCCACTTAGCCCCCAATGGGTGAATAAAATATTTTCTTCGAAGGAAATTTCATCTGTACTTAATCTACAAAATACAGAATTCCCCGAAAGCTCACTGTACCAAGCCTCATCTTTCCCGGTAATGGTTAGCGGCACCAATGCGGGTGCAGTTTCTACTATTTTTAAACCCTGCGCTCGAGCAAATCTTAGGGCAAAATCAGTTGAGCCCATTTTCGGAATAGGTAATCCTCCACTTGTAACAATTAATTTTGGCGCAGTAATAGTTTTTATTTTATCGCCAATGGCATAACTCACCTTAAAGCCTCCATCAACTATCGCTATTGCCTTTGCTTCGGCATTGCATTTAATTTCTTGCCCCATTTCGGTACAAAGTGAAGTAAACACGTCGACCACAGCAGCTGCATTTTTCGTTTCAGGAAATAACTGACCCAATGTTTTTTCTTTTCCTGAAATCCCATAGGTTTCGAAGAAATTAATGGTATCCGATACCGTCCATTGTGTAAATGCAGATTTTATAAAGTGTGGATTTGCCGAGATAAATTGTTCGGCTGTTGCCCATTCGTTGGTGTAATTGCATCTTCCACCGCCAGAAATTAGAATTTTAGCACCTGGTTTATTGTTTTTTTCTAGTAAAATAACCTGCTTACCTAAAAATCCAGCCTGCACTGCACACATTAAGCCGCAAGCTCCTGCTCCAATAATTATCGCATCTGCATCCATGAATTGGTTTATATTGTTATTTTTGTGCAAAATAAGCATAAATTTATATTCAATAATGGCAAAACAAATAAGTGAGTTAAAATTGGGCATATTAGGTGGCGGACAATTGGGCAGAATGCTCATACAACAAGCCATTAATTATAATTTAACTACGTTGGTTTTAGATCCAGATCCTGATGCGCCATGTAAGCACATTGCTAATAAATTTGAGTGTGGTTCGATCACCGATTTTGATACAGTTTATAATTTTGGTAAAAAAGCTGATATCATTACCATCGAAATTGAAAAAGTAAATATAGACGCACTTGAACAGTTAGAGAAAGAAGGAAAATTGGTATTTCCACAATCTAGGGTAATCCGTTTAATTCAGGATAAAGGTATTCAGAAACAGTTTTTTAAAGAAAATGATATTCCTACCGCCCCTTTTCAATTGGTAAATTCGAAAAATGACTTGAGCAACGGACATTTTCCATTCCCATATATTTTAAAACAACGAAAAGATGGTTATGATGGTAAAGGTGTGATGAGAATTAATAATCTTGCTGATATTGATCGTGCCTTCGAAAGTCCATCCTTAATTGAAGAGTTGGTTGACTTTGATAAAGAGATTGCAGTTATCGTTTCTAGAAATGCTAATGGTGATATGAAAACTTTTCCGATGGTGGAAATGGAATTCAATGCAGAAGCCAATTTGGTAGAATTCTTAATTTCTCCATCTACTTACCCAGATGAACTTCAACATAGAGCAGAAAAAATTGCGTTAAACATTGCTTCGGCTTTAAATATTACCGGAATATTGGCGGTAGAAATGTTTGTAACCAAACATGGGGAGATTTTAGTGAATGAATTAGCCCCACGGCCACACAACAGTGGTCACCAAACCATTGAAGGAAATTGTGTATCACAGTTTGAACAGCATTTAAGAGCTATTTTCAATCTGCCTTTGGGCGATACCAGAGCAATTAACAACGCCGTAATGATTAATGTTTTAGGTGAAAAGGGACATGATGGATTGGCAAGGTACGATGGTTTAGAAAAAATAATGGCTATTGATGGAGTTTATGTCCACTTATATGGGAAAAAATACACCAAGCCTTTCCGTAAAATGGGACATGTAACCATAGTAGATCAAAATCGTGAAAAAGCAATAGAAAAAGCAAGATATATACAAAAAACGTTGAAAGTAGTGAGTTAAATTAGATAATATGAGTGAAAAAAATCCCCTAGTTGGCATTATAATGGGTAGCAAATCAGACTTGCCAGTAATGCAAGATGCTGCCAATGTTTTAAAAGAATTTGGAATAGCTTTTGAAATTACCGTTGTTTCTGCTCATCGTACGCCCGAACGTATGTTTACCTATGCCAAAGAAGCCGCTGGCAGAGGATTAAAAGTAATTATTGCTGGTGCTGGTGGCGCTGCTCACCTTCCCGGAATGGTTGCTTCGATTACTACATTGCCTGTAATTGGGGTTCCTGTTAAATCATCAAACTCTATCGATGGTTGGGATTCAATTTTATCTATTTTACAAATGCCCAATGGCATTCCCGTAGCTACAGTAGCTTTAAATGCTGCTAAAAATGCAGGTTTATTGGCTACTCAAATTTTGGCAACAGCCGATGAGTTGCTGGTGTTAAAAATGCAAGCTTATAAAGACGAGTTGAGGAAAAAAGTTGAGGAAAGTGCTAACGAAATGGAATTGTAACTTAAAGTTAAATATGGCGCGTTAAAAATGGTATAATACCAAGGTACCAAGTGTCCATTCCTAAATAAAGTTTACATAGGAAAGTTTTTCAAAAAAGAAAAATGAGTATGATGATTAACACACCTAAGGGAAAACTTGGCAGGACCAAGATTTTTTCAGACAATTTTAAAGTCCAGATCGCTTTAGAATACTTAAATGGAGATCACGGCTACGGCCATGTTGCAAAGAAATACGAAATAAGCAAAGGTAATGTTGCCCGTTTCGTGTCTTGGTACAGAAAAGATTATCAAGGCATTATGAGTGAAGAACCCA
>JACMOW010000247.1 GCA_014377775.1 Pedobacter sp.
ATTGGCCATCCTTTCAGCTTCTAGTTTAAATTCTTTATAGATAAAGTTTCTGCGCTTATCTGTGTCGTTCCATATCTCGGACGGCATGGCCATAGAGCAAAGAAGATCGTTTACCTCGTCAAATACCGATACCATCAATAGCCCAGGCGCAAGTTCTGCTGCTTTAAGGTTTAATTTAAGCATTCGAACCTCCTTCGCCAAATAAATCTAGCTGCGGTGTTACTACGAATAGGGTAGGGTTGGAAGTATAGAAGCCTACGTTTCTATGTCCAGTTATCGGGCATCTACCTATTTTAATTTTGCATACTTGCCCAGCTTTACGAAGGTCGGCAATCCTACGGCAGATATTTTCTCTCAATACAGTCGTATTAATGAAAACCTGTTTCATTGTGGCTATATTATTAAATAGGTATTCTTTTACTTTTTGTAATTCTGTTTGCTTATATTTGTCTCGATCCCCATCAAGAACAATATTTTTAGGAGTTTTAGCCATCGGTTAAGCTCCTTTCTTTTTGCTGCCAACTTCCAACGCCTTGATAACGGCATTTAAGTCATATCGAATTGAAGATCCAATTTTTAAAAAAGGAATTTTGTTTTTGTTTCTCCAACGAATTATAGTTTGAATAGTAACACCTAATTCGCTAGTTAAGGTGTTTCCATTGACTATGTGAGGGGCTTGGGTTACCTCTTTTGCTGGTAATGATTTTACCGCTTCGGTAAACATTTGATTAAATGCGCTCTGCATTTCATCGTAGGTGCTGATTATTTGTATTTGCATTTTGTGGGTGCTGGCATTGTTGCTCAACACTCCAAAATTGATATGCGTTTATACGATAATTATTACGACAATCTTTTTAAACAAAAAATGCAACTACCTTATTTAAAGATAATTGCATTACGATAGTTAATATATTTTTACGAGGTATTACGATAGTTAGCTTGTATAGTTACCTATTATACCACCTGCTTAACAATTTTATCAATTTTTAATGTAATTTCTGGTCTTGGTTTTGCTCTTTTAAGTTCGCTTTTATCATTTGTATAGTTTTTTATGCCAAAATTACTATTTGCTATTTTACTGTTTATCGTATCGAATTTTGATAAGAAATAAATAAATTGATTTTTTACCTTAAAGGCAGGATAATTTGAGGGAGTTGCAATGTTATCTTTAAAGCATTCAATAAAATCAAATTCACTTATTCGGGTGGCAAATAACTCTTTTAAGATGCAAAATTTATGAAAATCTGATAGTATTTTTATCGGTACTAAGGGGTGCACATCCAAGTTATAAACAAAATCCTCTCTGTTTCGATGAATTACACCTTTATCTTTTATAACATCTTCGAGGGCGTACACCCTGCGGATACCTTTAAAAAAGGGTGCCAAATAATACTCTTCTAAATCTTTCAGGTGCTTGCCATCATCACTTATCTCTTTGTAATGACCTTTGTTAAAATGATAAATATCATTTTCTTTCTCTTTAATGAAGTAGTCAGTTGCTAATTCGATAATGTGGCTAATTACATCGTTAGTAAAAACCTCAGGGCAATTACTATTTATCCATGCTGATCCTAAACTAGATCCTTTCTTTAATTCTTTTTTTTGCTCAAATATCACCTCTGTAATATGTGTACTCAATCCCTTTGGATGCTGTTTCCCTATCGAAGTTTCATTTTTAGCAAAATTATCAGCTTGCTGCTTCGCATCATTAGCACATTTTATAATTAAATGCTGTATCGCTAATCTCGTTTCCTCGCTTAATAATTCACTCATTACCCTACAATTTTAAGATTAGAAACTTCGCCCCATGCTTTAGTAACGGATAGTTTTAACGCCTTTTCAGTTATTTTTACATACCTTTTAAAAGAGTTGTATGTTTCCCACCCACCGGCCAACATGACTTCTTCAGCACTCATTCCTTTCTCTAAAGACAGTGAGGCAAACGTTTTTCTTGCGGTGTGAAAATGCACTAATTCGTACTTGGGATAAACAACTTCTACACGTTTTGCACCATAATAGCGAACTATTTCAATTGGTGTATTAATACCAACTAACTTGCATAAATCTTTTAAGCATCTATTTAATTCTTGATTGGTAACCATTGGAAGTATTTTTTTATCATTCCTATATTTATCCAATATTGATGCTGAAATACTATTTAATGGAATAGATAATTTTTGCTTTGTTTTCTTAACAACAAATTTGATTTCATTGTTAATAATGTGTTCACGGCTTAATAGTGCTGTATCGCTGTATCTCATGCCACTTGATGCGCTAAAAACAAAGATGTCACGCACTCTATCTAAACGCTTATTGTTGCTTAGATCGTGATTAATAAGGGCATCAAGTTCGTGCTGTTCTAAGGCTATAACTTCTAATTTCTGTTTTGAAATTGAATAGTCTTTGTAGCTGTCATTTACTTTTATTCCTTGTTTACGTGCATACCCTAAAAAAGTTTTTAAGGTGCTTAATGTTTTAGCTATGGTAGTATTGTTAAGCATCGGACTTGTAACGTCTGCTTTATCTGTTTTAGTTCTATTGATTAAAAAAGTATTTAGTTTGTTGAAAAATTCATAATCAACTGTTTCAAATGTTACTTTGTGGCGTGTAATTTTCTGATAGGCTTCTAAATGTCTTTTTACTGATTTATATACAGATAGGCTGCCTTTTGCCCTTGTTATTTCATGATCTTTAATGTAGGTATCCATAAAATCAAACAAGAAGTTATTAGGCTCTTCTTTTTTCGTTTTAGATTTATTGATGTTTTTTAATTCATCTATAACCATTTGTGAAGAAAATTGAATTTTATTAGCAACAAACTTATTTTCAATACTAATTATATTGCTTTCAAAATCTTTAATTGTTTTGTTGATTTCTTCTATCTCGGTTTCTGTTAAAAATTCACTCGGAGAAAGCCCTGGTAATAGTACTTTAACTTCTTTTTTTGGAATATAAAAAGCGTTCTTATTTTCTGTATTCCAATACTCTTTATAAATGTTTCTATCTATAGAATAGAACAACCTAGCACGATGTACTGAATAAGTTAAATAAATAGGGGTTTTACCACTCTTAAGGGTTTTTTGTGTTCGTAACACAAAGTTTAATGTTCCTGTCATTGTTGTTATTATAAAATCTTAGGACAAATATAAGTTATTTTACAATAGGTATCACAATAGGTATCACATAAGTTGTTAACAAGGTTTAAAACATTATAAGGCTATACAAGCCCTAAACGCATTATTTGTATTATAGATTAATTTTTGTAGTAGGTATTTGTATCTAAATACCATAAGTTCGAATCCGATATTCTCCACCATTAAAATTTTATTTATGCCTTTAGTGTAATGCTAAAGGCATTTTTATGGGTTAATATTCCAAAAGGGATATCGAAGGTACTTTTGAAGCTGGTTTTCATCGAATAAGACAATAGGCCTAGATGAACGGCAGTAGAGCGGCTGTACATTGGACTTGAGTTGGACTTGGGTTGGACTTGGGTTGGACTTGGGTTGCACCTGTGGAAAAGAAAACTGAGAAAAGCTTTTTTATTATTACCTCTAGCTAATAAGATTAACTTTTAGCTAAAATACAAAAAAAATAGCAATTCATTCAAACCTGAGCTCGAGAATTTAATATGGTGAAAAATCTTTTCATTTTATTACCAATCACCTAATAGGTTAGTTAAAAAAATACCTTGATAATATTGTGTACAATAGAGATTTCGTCACATTTTCCCTCATTCGGTTACATTTATTTGCACTTATAGAAAACCTTAATACACTCAAGGCACAAGATAAGCCTACGAATACCAATTGGTGACATAACATTGCCTTCTCGAAATCGCAAGAACCTGTTAGCTTAGTTACGGAATTGGATACTATATGTTCACAAATTCTTCTCTAGGGTTTCATATCGAAAAACACCTTCAAAAATGAGAGGGTTGGTTATTGAAAAATAAGGATATAATTTTTTTTAGTCCTTTTTGGACGCCAAACATTGATTTTGTAGTGATCATAACAACTGGGCATCTGATTTACGAATGCCTTGGCATGAAACTAATGAAAATGGATATATATATTAAGCTGCTAAAATCCCCGCCAAAGTGGCAAAGCCAAGACTAGAACTATTGGATGGTTTGAATAACTAAGGTTATATTTGTATGCAAACCTTAAAATTTTATGGAACATATCGTATTAATCATCGACGACGAAAGTAAGATTCGTAGCCTGCTTTCTAGAATCATTGAACTCGAAGGCTATCAGGTTATCCAGGCCGCAACGGCCAAGGAAGGGGTTAAACTGCTCAAAACAAATGATGTAATGGTAGTTATCAGTGATGTGAAACTCCCCGATGCCAATGGCGTAGAACTGGTTAGCGTACTTAAGAAAATCCGCCCCTATGTGGAGGTGATCAACCTCACCGCTTTCGGTACTATTGCCGATGGGGTGACTGCCATGCGAAACGGGGCTTTTGATTATATTACCAAAGGTGATGATAATGATAAGATCATCCCACTAGTGCATCGTGCGCTGGAGAAAGCGAAGCTTCAGGTACGAGTTTTCGACCTTGAGAAAATGGTAGGACTGAAGCACAGTTTTGAAAGTATTATCGGCACTTCACCTGCCATTAAAGAGGCCATCGAATTGGCGCAGAAGGTTGCAGTTACAGATACAACGGTACTGTTGTTAGGCCAAACCGGCACCGGAAAGGAAGTATTTGCACAAGCGATTCACTATGCGAGTTCCAGAAGGCTCAAACCTTTTGTAGCACTCAACTGTAGTAGTTTCAATCCCGAACTGCTCGAAAGTGAACTCTTTGGTTACAAAGAAGGTGCTTTTACTGGGGCAAACAAGGATAAAAAAGGACTGCTAGAAGAGGCTAACGAAGGTACACTCTTTCTTGACGAGATAGGAGAGATGAACATCGATCTACAAGCCAAGCTCTTAAGGGTACTTGAAAACCAGAGTTTCATCAAGATTGGCAGTACCCAGACAAGCAAGGTTAACGTTAGGATTATCGCTGCCACCAATCGTGACCTAAAAGCTGAATCGGAAACAGGCCAGTTCAGAGCGGATCTTTTTTACAGGCTTTCGGTGTTTTCAATCAGACTGCCAAGCCTTTCCCAACGTAAGGGAGATGTTGTACAGATCGCCAAATATTACCTCAAGGAATTTACTGCGAAGGTAAACCAATCCGACGTGACAATGGATCAAAAATTCATTGAGTTTTTGACCAACCATCATTGGAAGGGGAATATCAGGGAACTCAAAAACATCATTGAAAGAGCTGTGATTCTTGCAACCGGAAATACCCTTGGGGCCGACCTGCTTCCTTATGAATTTCATGACCAGGAGCTACAACCAAGCTCGATGGACATGGCAGCAATGGAACGACAGCATATTATAAGAGTACTTTCCCATGCTCGTGGCAACAAGACTGAAACATCGAGATTATTAGGAATTGGGCTAACAACCCTCTACCGCAAAATTGAGGAGTACCAAATTTCTTAAAACTTGACACCCCGATATGAAAAAAACCCTTCCGTTTTGGAAGGGTTTTTTATGAAGTATATTTTTACCAATTTTTAATATATCTGTATTTCAGATAGTTATATCTAATTTTTTCTTTATGGTATGGGAGTTGGTATAAGCTTATAAATTATAAAAATATGACCATACTTCTCTTTCTCCTGCTCTTGCTGCTCTGTTGGGTATGCTACAAATCAATCGACTGGTTCGAAAAAATCTAAAAAATTATGATCGCATTATTCCTTATCGCAATCGCAGTATTTATCTATATGATATACGTGCTGATTAAACCTGAAAAGTTCTAAACGCTTAACTCCCAACTTGGGAACTAACAATAAAAAAAATGAATACAGAATTACTTGGAATTATAGCTACTTACCTGCTTACGCTGATTATAGCTATTCCTTTGGGTAAATATCTTGCAAAGGTATTTGCCGGAGAAAAGGTCTGGACAGACTTTTTGAAACCCATAGAATATGGCATCTTTAAACTTTCGGGTATTAACCCAAAAGATGAGATGAACTGGAAGCAACACCTAAAAGCACTATTAACCATTAATTTAGTTTGGTTGGTTTATGGCTTTTTTGTACTGATTTATCAAGATAAACTGCCTTGGAATCCCGACGGTAATCCGGGGATGCCGGCAGATCTTTCTTTCAACTCTATCATTAGTTTTGTGGTAAACTGTAACCTGCAACACTATTCTGGCGAAACCGGTGTTAGTTATTTATCTCAGCATTATGTAATGATGTTCTTGCAATTTGTGAGCTGTGCCACGGGCATCGCTGCTGCTGTGGTACTATTTAAAGCATTCCGGGATAAAACTACGACCAATCTGGGCAATTTTTGGGACTTCTTTGTGAAATCGATCACTCGTTTGTTATTGCCCTTATCATTGGTTATTGCCTTAATCCTTACTTTTAACGGAACACCATCCAGCTATGAAGGCAAAGACCAGTTTATTTCGGTACAAGGCGATACAGTGAATGTTTCGAGGGGTCCAGCTGCAGGTTTTATTGCCATTAAACATCTTGGTACAAATGGTGGAGGTTGGTTTGGCGCAAACTCTGCGCATCCGCTAGAGAATCCAAACTATCTCACAGCTATGGTTGAGCTTATTGCTCAAGTAATTATTCCAATTGCCATGGTTATTGCCTTTGGGTTTTTTATTAGAAGAAAGAAACTGGCTTGGACAATCTTTGGTGTAATGACCATAGGTATGTTATTGCTGCTCATTCCAACATTAAGTTCTGAATTGGGTGGCAATGTGGCCATTGAAAAAATGGGCATATCGCAGACTACAGGTGCTATGGAAGGTAAGGAAGTTAGGTTTGGGCCGGCAATTTCGGCTTACTGGAGTACGGTAACTACCATTATTTCTACAGGATCAGTTAACAGTATGCACGATAGTTCTATGCCATTAACAGGAGTATGGCAACTGCTGGGTATGATGATTAATTCATTCTATGGAGGCTGTGGTGTAGGGATCTTAAATTATTTTATCTATCTGATCATTGCTGTGTTTATTTCGGGATTAATGGTTGGTAGAACACCTGAGTTTTTAGGGCATAAGGTTGAAGCAAGAGAGATCAAAATTGCGGCCCTCGTTACCCTACTTAGTCCATTTTTGATTTTGGCAGGTACTGCAATTGCAACCTATACCTTTAACAACCATGGCGATGCAAACTGGGCAGTACAGCCCCAAAATTGGCTGAATAATCCAGGCTCACATGGCTTCTCGGAAATGTTATATGAGGTTACTTCTTCCAATGCGAACAATGGTTCAGGTTTTGAGGGATTGGGCGACAATAACATTTTCTGGAACGTACTAACAGGTATAGTATTATTACTGAGTCGTTTCTTGCCTATTATAGGGCCAATTGCTATTGCTGGTTTGCTTGGTGCTAAGAAATTTATACCAGAATCTGCAGGCACTTTAAAAACCGATACCAAAACCTTTGCGCTGATGACTTTTGCGGTTATCATCGTGCTCAATGCACTTTCATATTTCCCAGCTTTGACTTTAGGGCCATTAGCAGAATATTTTACAGCTTTAAGTAGATAACAAATGAAAACTAACAATAAATTATTCGAGCCTGCCTTGGTGCAGACTGCACTAAAACAATCCTTTATCAAGCTCGACCCCCGGGTAATGGTACGCAACCCAGTGATGTTTACCGTAGAGGTTGGTACCGTGGTGATGGCCTATGTAACCATTTATTCGATGGGTAATGAAGGACAGGGTTCGCCAGTATATAACTTTTTTATATTTTTGATACTGTTATTAACCTTACTTTTTGCCAACTTCGCCGAGGCCATTGCCGAGGCTAGGGGAAAGGCACAGGCAGACAGTTTACGCAAGACCCGTGAAGAAACACCAGCTAAGGTGCTGTTGGAAAATGGAAAGATCGAAATCCGCTCTTCCAGCTTATTGAGAAAGGGCGATGTGTTTCTATGTGAAACCGGTGATACCATTCCTACCGATGGAGAGATCATTGAGGGGATCGCTACTATCGACGAATCGGCAATTACCGGCGAATCTGCTCCTGTAATCAGGGAATCTGGAGGCGATAAATCATCAGTAACAGGGGGTACAAAAGTGTTGTCAGATCAAATCAAGGTAAAGGTTAGTACCGAGCCGGGAGAAAGCTTCCTCGACAAGATGATAGCCCTTGTAGAAGGCGCTTCACGCCAGAAAACACCAAACGAAATTGCGTTGACTATTCTTTTGGCAAGTTTCACTTTAGTTTTTATCATTGTGTGCGTAACCTTAAAGCCATTCGCTGATTATGCAAATACACCGATTACAATTGCGGCACTGATTTCTCTTTTTGTATGTCTGATCCCAACAACAATTGGTGGCCTATTGTCTGCCATCGGTATTGCTGGAATGGATAGGGCATTAAGGGCTAATGTGATTACAAAATCTGGTAAAGCGGTAGAAACCGCTGGTGATATTGATGTGTTGTTATTGGATAAAACGGGTACCATTACCATCGGTAACCGTAAGGCAACCAATTTTTATCCAACTGCAGGGGTAACTATTAAGCATTTTACTGATGCCTGCGTACTAAGTTCGCTGGCCGATGAGACACCGGAAGGTAAATCAATTATAGAATTGGCAAAAAACGATAGCCATATCGTAATGGAAACTGCCCCTGAGGGATCTGAGTTCATTAAGTTTACTGCCGAGACCCGTTCTAGTGGGATCAATACACCAGATGGAACAAGGATCCGCAAAGGTGCCTTCGATTCGATTCGCAATATCGTATTGGAAGCAGGAAATCCTTTTCCGATGGATATCGAAGAAGCGGTAAAAAAGATCGCTTCTAACGGTGGAACGCCATTGGTCGTTTGTGAAAATGAAAAGGCATTAGGTGTGATTGAGCTACAGGATATCATTAAGCCAGGCATAAGCGAACGCTTCGAACGTTTGCGCAAAATGGGTGTAAAAACGGTGATGGTTACTGGTGATAATCCACTAACTGCCAAATATATCGCCCAAAAGGCGGGCGTTGATGATTTCATTGCCGAGGCCAAACCTGAAGATAAAATGAATTACATCAAAGATGAACAGGCTTTAGGTAAGTTGGTAGCGATGATGGGCGACGGTACAAATGATGCCCCGGCATTGGCACAAGCAGATGTGGGCGTAGCAATGAACAGTGGTACCCAAGCAGCAAAAGAAGCAGGAAATATGGTAGATCTTGATAATGACCCTACCAAGTTGATTGAGATCGTGGAAATCGGAAAGCAATTGTTGATTACCCGAGGAACGCTTACAACCTTTTCTATTGCCAATGATGTGGCCAAATATTTTGCCATTGTACCGGCATTGTTTATCGCATCCATTCCTGCACTGCAAAGCTTGAACATTATGGGCTTGCATAGTCCCGAAAGTGCAATCATGTCTGCAGTTATCTTCAATGCGATCATCATTCCGATATTAATTCCATTGGCGCTGAAAGGCGTTGCTTATAAACCGATTGGTGCTACGGCTTTGTTGAGAAGGAATCTTTTCATCTATGGTATTGGTGGTGTGGTGGCTCCATTTATCGGCATCAAATTAATTGATTTATTGGTTGGTCTTTTTGTTTAGGCCTTAAAATTTAAGAAAATGAAAAAGTATATTATACAATCGCTACGTTTAACACTTGTATTAATTGTGTTGTTATGCGTACTATATCCACTCGGCATCGCCCTTGCAGGAAGATTGAGCAACGGAAAAGGTGGAGGAGAAAAGATCATCAAAAACGGAAAAGTAGTAGGGTACGCCCTGCTCGGACAATCGTTTACCAAACCAGAATATTTCTGGGGACGGCCGTCGGCCGTTGGCTATAATGCAGCAGGCTCTGCAGGTTCTAATAAAGGACCTTCAAATAAAGATTACTTGAAAACAGTTTCGGATAGGATTGACACTTTATTAAAATACAATCCGACCATCAAAAAGGCAGATATCCCAGCTGATATGGTAACCGCATCGGGAAGTGGTCTTGATCCGAATATCTCTGAGCAGGGTGCTACTATCCAGATCAAAAGGATTGCAGTTGCCCGCAAGATGGATGAGCGTAAAGTTGCCGAGTTGGTGGTTAAACACACTGATGGCCCTTACTTAGGATTGTTCGGTCCAACTTCGGTGAACGTACTCAAACTGAACCTTGCCCTAGATGAGCTTAAATAACATATGTTATCCATTCGGAAGGCCAGCCAATTTTAACAGCGTTTGCCAAAACAGGAGTATTGGTGGGCCTGCCGAAAAGGATAAACTATCAAATTAAAACAAATTTATACAGATGAAAAAACTACTTACTACCCTTCTAGCCCTTGCCGTTTCAGTTTATGCACATGCCCAAGAAGTACCAAAAATTAAGGTAACAGGTTACCTTGAGACCTATTATGGATACGATTTTAACGAGCCAACAAATAACAACAGACCTGGGTTTGTGTATTCCCACAACAGGCACAATGAGGTGAATCTGAACCTTGGGTTTATCAAGGCTGCTTACGACAGTGGCAAAATCCGGGCAAATGTGGCACTAATGGCTGGTACGTATACCAATGCCAACCTCGCCGCAGAGCCTGGGGTATTAAAAAATATTTTTGAGGCCAATGCTGGGATCAAGCTGAGCGAAACACAAAATATATGGGCAGATGCAGGTATCTTCTCTTCACACATTGGCTTTGAAAGCGCAATCTCGAAGGACTGTTGGGTGCTAACTAGAAATATTTTTTCTGAAAATACACCTTACTATGAGTCTGGTGCAAAAATAACTTATGGCTCGCCTGAAGGGCAGTTTACGGCTACTTTATTGTATTTGAACGGATGGCAAAGAATAAACCGTTTTGAAGGCAATAGTAAACCTGCTGGTGGAGTTCAGCTTACCTACAAACCAACAGGAAAACTGACTCTTAACTATAGCAATTACATCGGAACAGAGGGCGTTAATGCAGTTCGTGTGACCAGGATTTACCATAACTTTTATGGGATTGCTCAGATAACTGATGAATTTGGATTAATTGCTGGATTTGACTATGGTACGCAGCAGAAAGTAAAAGGGCAATCGGATAAGAGCGAAATTATTTCTCCGGTTCTTATTGCTCAATATAAACTCGATCCCAAATTTGCAGTTGCAGCAAGAGTAGAATATTATAAGGATAAAGACGGCGTTTTAATTGCAACCGGAACTCCGAGCGGATTCAAAACCATGGGCTACTCTTTAAATTTGGATTATGCGCCCATCAGCAACGCAGTACTGAGATTGGAAGGCAAGGTTTATGATAGCAAGGACAAAATCTTTACAAGAAATCTTGGTCTGGTGAACCATAATGCTGCGCTTACTGCAAGTATTGCGGTATCATTCTAGTTATAATTGTGGCTATTTGGGATAGAACTAATTGGTCTGGTTAAAAAAAAGGAAGACGATTAATAGATTTAACAATGATGCCTTTTAAAAAAGAGAACAAAAAAGCAAGGAGGGTCATCTTATTGGTTATTTTAGCAGTGCTGATACTGGGTACACTGATACTAATCGATAAGGGGACAGTCTCAATTAAATGGTAAAAACCTCTAATGGAAGAAAATAAGGAAGAATCGGTACGCAGGTTTCTGAACCTAGTCAAAAAATCTAGAAGAGGAAAGCTGAAGATCTACATTGGCATGAGCCCTGGCGTAGGAAAGACTTATCGCATGTTGCAGGAGGCGCATGCCCTATTGCGTAATGGAGTAGATGTTTGTGTTGGCTATGTAGAAACTCATAAAAGAGCGGAAACTGAGGCACTTGTAGCCGGCCTTCCAATAATACCAAGGAAAAACATTTTCTATCGCGGCAAATCTTTGGAGGAAATGGATGTTCAGGCGGTGATCAACCGTTACCCCGAAATTGTGATTGTTGATGAGCTGGCCCACACCAATGCCGAGGGTAGCAAGAATGCTAAGCGCTGGCAGGATGTGTATGATATTTTGGAGGCCGGAATAAGTGTTGTTTCGGCGGTAAATATACAGCATCTGGAAAGCATTAATGAAGACGTACAGCAGATTACCGGTATTACTATTACAGAACGTATCCCAGATAAAATCCTCGAGATTGCAGACGAAATTGTAAATATCGACCTTACCGCAGACGAGCTGGTTACAAGGTTAAAAGAGGGCAAGATTTACGACAAAAGCAAGATCGAGCAGGCGCTGGGGAATTTTTTCCAATCAGATAAGATTTTACAGCTACGAGAGCTTGCACTAAAAGAAGTGGTGCATCAGGTAGAGCGAAAGATCCATATCGAGATCCCAAAATCCATCAAGCTTCGGCCAGAGAAATTTTTAGCCTGTATTTCATCAAATGCCGAAACCGCAGGAATCGTAATTAGAAAGACAGCGAGGTTGGCTTCTTATTACCACTCGCCTTGGATCGTGCTTTATGTGCAGAGTGATAGCGAAAGTTTGGACAGGATCAAATTGGATAAACAACGACACCTTATCAACCACTTCAAGCTTGCCACAGAACTTGGGGCAGAGGTAGTGAAGGTGAAGAGTAACAACATTACCGAGGCCATTATGGATATGGCAAGCGAAAGAGAGATCACTACAATCTGTATCGGAAAACCCCATCTAACTATTTTTCAGGTGATCCTTCGAACGGCGGTATTTAACCAACTCCTGCGCAACTTGGCAACCAAGGAGATCGATATGGTAATTCTTTCATAAGTAATACAATAGTTATAAGTTTTAAAAAAAAACATCAAACTTTCATGATTTACTACATTCAAAAGAATCAATTAAACATCATAGCCTCATTAAAGTTGGAAATAACCTAAAACCATGAAAATCAAAACCAAACTTCACGCAGGATTCGGATTTCTGTTTGTCATTGTACTTGCCTTTGGGCTTATCGCCCTTTTCTTTTTGAACCAGATCTCGACCAAAGCAAAGCTGATTCTGAAGGATAATTATAAATCAATTAATTATGTGGCGCAGATACGGAATGTAATGGATGAGGAGGGCTATCCGTTTTCAAGGCTAAATGCTCAAGTTTTTGAACGAAACCTTGAATTGGAAAAGGAGAATATTACAGAGCCTGGAGAAAGGAATGCTGTTGAACGCATTATTGCAGGATATGAACAGTTGAAAACTGCCAGTTCCGCTGTTGCTATCAAAAGCGTTGAAAGAAATATTAGGTTTGCCATCAGGAATATTGAGGAGGTGAATATGAAAGCGATCCATGACAAGAATGAACTGGCCAACCGGGAGTACTCGCGAGCAGGGATCTATATCTCCGTTGCCGCATCTTTCTGCTTCATTATACTGTTTACTTTTATTGTGAATTTTCCGGGCTTTGTAGCCAACCCACTTGCCGAATTCAGCCAGGCAATTCGCCAAGTGGGTAATGGAAACTACCTACAACGCCTGCACTTTAATAATAACGATGAGTTCTCTGAGCTTGCTACCTCTTTTAATTCGATGGCCAAAAAGCTAAACGATTGGGAGAACAGCAACCTGTCTAAACTCAAATCAGAGAAATCAAGGATCGAGGCCATCATCGCCCAGATGCAGGATGCCATTATTGGGGTGGACGAAAAGGGAGATGTTCTGTTCTTAAACCAATTAGCTGCTAAACTTATTGGTGTCGACGAGAAGACCACCCTCAGTCAAAATGTAGAGGATTTGATGAAAAGGAACGAACTACTGAAAAATATCATCCAACCTCAGGATGATAACATTATATTAAAAATTTATGCCGATGAACGAGAATCCTTTTTCCAGCTAGAAAGTAGGGAAATTGTAGTACCTAATATTCAAGTCGAAGAAGATCAGCCCATCATATCATCGAGCAGGTCGGTAGGTAACGTATACGTATTGAAAAATGTAACCCAGTTTAAGGAGCTAGACCAAGCGAAGACCAATTTTATCGCTACGGTTTCCCATGAACTGAAAACACCGTTATCTTCTATTAAAATGAGCCTGCAGCTATTAAGGGATATTAGGGTGGGTGAGATGAACGGGGAACAATTGGAGCTCTTAGCACATATACAGGATGATAGCGATAGGCTATTGAAGATTACAAGTGAACTTTTAGATCTTTCACAAGTAGAAAGTGGCAATCTCAAGCTCAGCTTTGCACTCACAAAGCCACAGGAAATCGTTCAGTTTGCGGTTGATGCGGTAAAGTTCCAGGCCGAGCAAAAGTCTATTCAATTGGAGCTAAAATGTGAAGACAACCTTCCAGAAGTGAACGTAGATATCCAGAAAACGGCATGGGTACTGGTAAATTTTCTTTCCAATGCGCTGCGCTATAGTTCAGAGAAGTCGAAGGTAGTGATCGAAGTGGTTGAAAGGAATGGTTTTGTCGAATTTTCGGTTAGGGATTTTGGAAAAGGAATTGAAGAGAAATATCAGAAGAGACTTTTTGACCGCTATTTCCAAGTGCCTACCGATGGACAGAATAAATCGGGCTCTGGGCTTGGGCTTGCGATATCAAAGGATTTCATAGAGGCCGAGAGCGGAAAGATTTGGGTAGAGAGTGCGATTGGCGAAGGGAGTAGATTCTGCTTTACCTTGCCGAAGATTTAATTCTCATCGAATTGCATCACAACGGGAAAGGTCTTAACGTTCACTATTTTCTTTGCTTAGTGCTGCCTAACCATCTATTTAATTTCATAAAACTTCAATTTTTTTTTTATAAATTTATCTTTTACTAAAACTATATTTTAAGCGTGCCAAATAATTAAACCCTATGAAAAAAATCTTTCTATCGCTATTTTGCTTAAGCCTTACTTTAGCTTTATTTGCCCAAAAAACGCTGCCAGAAATTAAAGACGGCACTGCAGTTACTGCAAGTGCATTTTTACAAGGTCAAGCATATCCTTTAAATTTTACTATAAAATCTACAAAGGCACCTGTAAACATAGCTTGGTCTGTGGAGGGATATGGTAATGGCGAATTTGTAATTAGCGAGAAAGCATTAGAAAGTGGGACCTCAATTTATTTAACACAGCCTAGTTTAGGGACTACAAAATTAGGCGATTCGGAAACTTATGGTCTTATTTCAAAAGCGGCATATAAATCATTAGTAGATACAAAAGCATTTACCTATGGTGGAATTAAGTTCAAAGCAAAAACAACGGCTCTGAGCCCAATCAAAATTGGCAGTAAAGAAATGGATGCCGCACAGATTGTTAGCGAAGATGGTAAAATTGAACTCTGGATCTTAAATAACCCAAATTTCCCTTTTATTTTACAAACTGCCGGTCTACCAATTGATGTTGTGGTAACGGAGATTAAGTAAGGAAATAGGAAAAAAATACAAGCCCGAAAGGGCTTTTTTCATTTCTAACCCGTACTTTTGCAACAATTATGGAAACTAAGAAAAAAGAAATATTCGACACCGTTGCGCAGCGATTACAAATTGAAGGGTTTAAGGTAATTAGCAGAGACGAAACTCGTCCGTGGGGTGGTTTTTTTGTAATAGACGAAGCACAAGCGCAACAGTTTGCTGATACTTATTTTGATGGTTTGGATGTAGATAGCTTGAAAATTGGAGGTAAACTAAGTCCAAAGGTATTAATTGTTGCACCCAACACCCGTCTTTCTTGGCAGTATCATCATCGCCGTGCCGAAATATGGCAAATAATTAGCGGAACAGTTGGCATTAAAACCAGTGCAACCGATGAAGAAGGCGAAGTAAAATCATATCAACCAACAAACCAGATTAAATTACAGCAAGGTGAGCGTCACCGCTTAATCGGATTAGACGATTGGGGCGTAGTGGCTGAAATTTGGCAACATACCGATGCCGAAAATCCATCAGACGAGAGCGATATTGTTCGCGTACAAGACGATTTTGGTAGGTAACAAAAACTAAAGCAAACTAAAATTCGTTTATACAGATACACATTATACATGATTATTCTATTCTTTTTTTTAGCACATTGGTTTCTATCGCTTTTTAGTCAAACCTTTTTTCTACATCGTTATTCATCACATAAAATGTTTAAGATGGAGAAATTTTGGGAACGATTTTTCTATCTTATTTTGTTGGTTTCTCAAGGATCATCTTTTTTAAATCCTCGTGCCTATGCCATTTTACACCGTATGCACCATGCCTATAGCGATACGGAAAAGGACCCACATTCGCCACATTTCTTTAAAGATGTGTTTGGGATGATGTTGGCTACAAAAAATATGTATCTCAACTACTTACGCTATAAAATCGAGCCCGAACCTGCATTTAGAGGTAATTATCCGGAGTGGCATTTGATTGATAAAATTGGAGATTCTTGGGTTTGGAGGTTGAGTTGCGCACTATTCTATATAGGGTTTTATGTTGCCTTCGCCGAATATTGGTGGATGTTTATTTTATTACCAATCCATTTTTTAATGGGGCCTTTACATGGTGCAATTGTAAATTGGTGTGGACATAAATACGGTTATTCAAATCACGATAACGACGATCATAGTAAAAATTCATTGCCATGGGATTTCTTAATGATGGGTGAATTATTTCAAAATAACCACCACAAAAAGCCAAATAGTCCTAAATTTTCTTCCCATTGGTGGGAGTTCGATCCTACCTATCCAGTGATGAAAGTTTTACATTGGATGCGAATTATTAGAATTAGAAAGGTTTAATCTTCCATCTTCCAATTTCCCTCTAATCTTAAATGATCACTACATTAAAAATTGTTTTCTCTGCTCTTTTAATCTGGGTAACCTATGTTGTCATTAGCACCAGCTTTAAAAGTTCTTTATTTACGGAATGGGACTCTTTAGCCGCAATTCCTTGGATGCGTGCTACACTGTGGGATTTCTATGCCAATATTTTTATCATCACCTTGTGGATGTTTTATAAAGAAAAATCTATCTTTCTTAAAGTCATTTGGTTAATTTTATTCGTATGTTTAGGTAGCATTGCCACTTGTGCTTATGTGTTGATTAAGCTATTCAAACTAAAGGCTAGTGAAGGTGTTGAAGAACTTGTAAGTAAAAAATGAACTCAAACTCGCTCATATTTATTGCGCTTATATCTCTCCTTGCCTGTTGCATCATTATGTTTTTGGTTTGGCTATGGGCGAAAAAAATTAAAAATGCTGGAATAGTAGATGTGTTTTGGGCATTAAATTTCCCTGTAATTACCCTCATTACTTATTTTTTATCAGATGGCTTTGGGGAGCGGAAAATATTGATCTGTGGGATGTTTTTAATCGCCGAACTACGATTGGGCCTTCATCTTTGGCAACGGGTAATTGGCCATATCCATGAAGAAGAAGGTCGATATGTGCAGTTGCGAAAAGAATGGGGTGAAAATGCCAATCGCAATTTTTTCTTTTTCTTCCAATTTCAGGCCATCTCGAATGTGCTTTTGGCTATTCCTTTTTTTATCATTACTGCAAATGCTACAGAAAAACTATCCATCTTAGAGTATATGGCTGTTGGTGTTTGGGTAATTTCATTTTTTGGTGAAGCCATAGCGGACAAGCAATTGGCGATTTTTAAGAAGAATTCTCAAAACAAAGGAAAAGTTTGCGATACGGGTTTATGGAGCTACAGTAGGCACCCTAATTATTTTTTCGAATGGCTTGCTTGGATGAGCTATTTCATCTTCGCTTTAGCTTCGCCTTGGGGCGTTTTGGCCATCATCAGCCCCGCTATTATTTTATATTTATTATTAAAAGTTACAGGAGTGCCCAATAATGAAGAGCAAAATTTAAGAAGCAAGCCCGTAGCATATAAAAAATATCAAGAAACAATTAGTGCGTTTTTCCCATTGGGAAAAAAGAATGGAAGAGGTTCCATTTAACCCTTTTATATCTTACATCAACATGTGGTACGATAAACTTATAGAAAACGATAAATTACCCGACTCAGTTTTACGCGTAGGGATTAGGAAATTATTAAAGCAACGATTAATCGACGAAACGTTGGGCGATGAAGAATTGCAACAGCAGAAACTTATAGATTTGGTGGATGAACTTAAATCATCGCCAATTGCGATAAATACTGTTGATGCCAACGAACAACATTATGAATTACCCACCAAGTTTTTTCAGTATTGCTTAGGTAAAAACCTGAAATACAGCAGTGGATACTGGAAGCCTGGGGTTACTGCTATCGATACTGCTGAAGATGATATGTTGGCACTTACCTGTAAGCGTGCAGATTTACAAAGTGGACAGAATGTATTGGAATTAGGCTGCGGATGGGGTTCGTTATCGTTATATATGTCGGCTAAGTTTCCTGAAAGTCGTTATACAGTAGTGTCTAATTCTGCTACGCAGAAAATCTTTATAGACGAAACGGCTAAGCAACGAGGGATACAGAATTTAACTGTTTTAACTGCTGATATGAATACTTTTACGATTGCTGACACCTTTGATCGGGTAGTTTCTGTAGAAATGTTCGAGCACATGCGAAATTATAAATTGCTTTTGGCGAAAGTTGCTTCATTTTTAAAACCAGCGGGAAAATTGTTTGTTCATATTTTTACCCATAAAACTTTGGCTTATAAATATGAGATAATAGACGAGAGCGATTGGATGAGCAAGTATTTTTTTACTGGAGGAATTATGCCGTCGAACCATCTATTTTTTTATTTTAATGATGATCTAAAAATTAGCAGACATTGGGTGGTAAATGGAACCAATTATGGCAAAACTTCTGAAGCATGGTTAAGCAATATGGATATGCACAAGCAAGAAATTATGCCAATTTTGGAAAGTACTTATGGCAAGGATCAAGCGGTAAAATGGTGGGTGTATTGGCGCTTATTTTATATGGCTTGCGCCGAATTGTTCAATTACAATAGGGGGAATGAGTGGATGGTGTGCCATTATTTGTTTGAGAAATGCAAAAGGTAGCAATAATTGGAACGGGAATAGCCGGAATGGGTTGTGCACATTTTCTTCATAAAAAGTACGATATTACCCTTTTCGAAGAGCTCGATTATATAGGTGGACATACCAATACGGTAGCCATTGAAGAGGAGGGGAAGCTGGTTTATATTGATACTGGTTTTATGGTGTTCAATTACGCAACCTATCCGAATCTTTGTAAATTATTTGCCGAAATTGAGGCACCCGTAAAGAAAACGGATATGTCGTTTAGCGTGCAGTACTTGCCAAGCGGATTGGAATATTCGGGATCAAGCTTAAAGCATTTATTTGCGCAAAAGCGGAATGTGTTTAATCCTGCTTTCTTAAAAATGTTGATGCAGATTAATCGTTTTAACAAGGAGAGCATAGCCATTTTAGATGACCCTAAATATGTGGATTACTCGCTCGGTCGGTATGTAAAAGAATTTGGTTACAATGATAATATGGTTTGGAAATACTTAATTCCGATGAGCTCTGCCGTATGGTCTACACCAATGGATCAAATTTTAGACTTTCCAGCCGTTTCTTTGATTAGATTTTTTAAAAATCACGGCTTTTTAGGTTTAGATACACAGCACCAGTGGTACACATTACACAAAGGTAGTCAGGCTTATCGTGAAAAATTGATTGCTCCATTTCATCACCAAATTCGAGTAAATACAAAGATCGTTTCGGTAGAGCGTTTAGAAAATGGGAAGGTATTGGTGGTTACTGCTTATGGAGAGCAAATGGAGTTTGACAAGGTGATTATGGCAAGCCATGCCAATCAAAGCTATCACATCGTTCAACGGAAAACGAAAGATGAGGAACGTCTTTTGTCCAAATTTAAGTATCAAGCTAATATGGCAGTTCTGCATACCGATAAGGGGCAGATGCCGAAAAAGAAATTGGCCTGGAGCAGTTGGAATTATAGAGTAGAAAAACAGGGAGATGTTTTAGTGCCTAGTACTATTTATTGGATGAATAAATTGCAAGGTGTATCGGAAGAAGTAGATTATTTCGTGTCTATTAATCCTTCAGCTACGCTGGATAAAAGCAAGATTATAAAAAAGATTGCGTATGAACATCCTTTATTTGATGTGCCGGCCATGCAAGCGCAAGCGGAATTATATAAACTAAATGAAAGTGGCCCAATTTATTATTGTGGAAGCTATTTTAAATACGGATTTCATGAGGATGCATATAAAAGTGCTGTAGATTTATGCGAGAAGTTTTAAAATCATCAATTTATATGGCTAAAGTTATGCATCATAGGTTATCGCCTAAGAAGCATTCCTTTTGGTATAGTATTTATTTATTCTATATCGATATAGATGAAATCGATAACTTGAGTAAGAAATTAAGATGGTTTAGTCGTAATAGATTTAATCTTTTTAACTTTAGAGATAAAGATCATTTACAATTGCCGAGAGAAAATCCCGACCAAAGTAAAAATATTAAACAGCAAATAAGTGATTATTTAAAATCGAATACCGTTGAAATAGGCAATGGAAAAATTATGCTTTTAACAAACCTGAGCGTATTCGGTTATAATTTCAATCCAGTTTCTTTTTACTTTTGTTTCGACGAGAATAATAATCCACTATGTGCAGTTTCAGAAATTAGCAACACCTACCGGGAAATGAAGTTGTTCTTTTTTAGCAAAGATGAATTGGAAGGAAATAGATTTAGGCAGCGAGTTAAAAAACTTTTCTACGTGTCACCATTTATTGATTTGGATGCTTTTTTCGATTTTAATCTAGCTATTCCGGCAGAAAAATTGAATATTAAGATTGATGATTATGATGCTGACGGTAAGCGATTTTTCTTAAGTACCTTAACTGGAGAAAGAAAACCATTAACTAATAAGATTATGTTGTGGTATTTCTTTTCTTTACCTTTAATTCCTTTAAGGGTGATGGGACTGATCCACTGGCAGGCATTTAAATTATGGATAAAAAAGATCGGTTATCACCCAAAATCTGCAAACCAACATTTACAAAAAAGCGTACATAAGCCCTATCAACCCAAAGCATAATTAAAATGTCTTCTTCACTCTCTATAACGAAAAATAGATCAGGTTTTTATGAAAATGCAGTTGTTTCTGCATTGTGCAAAATGAATAGGGGATTTCTGAATCTCAGTCTGCCCAACGGTGAGAATTTAGAAATTGGAGAAAAAAATTCGACGATTAAGGCCAACTTAGTCATAAAAAATCATCAATTTTTTAAGCGTGTAGTTTTGTATGGCGACATTGGTTTTGGTGAAGCTTATGTGGATGGTTTATGGGAAACGGATAACATTACCAATATCATTAAATGGATCATTTTAAACATTGAAAATGCACCATCTGTTTCGGGGAATAAGGTTAAAAATATCGGCTTAAACCTGTTTAAATGGTTCAATAGAATGTATCACAATGGGAGATCGAACAGCATTATAGGCGCTCAAAAAAATATAGCCGAGCATTATGATTTGAATAATGATTTTTTCGCTACGTTTTTGGATCCTTCTATGACCTATTCGGCAGCCTATTTTAAAACATCAGATTTATCGTTGGCAGCCGCACAAGAAGAAAAGTACAACCGTTTATGTGAGCAATTACAATTAAAAGCGACCGATCATGTGCTTGAAATTGGAAGTGGTTGGGGGGCAAATGCCATTTTTATGGCCAAAAATTATGGCTGTAAAGTAACTTCCGTTACCATTTCTAAAGAACAACAAAAACTAGCCCAGCAACGGGTTGAGGCTGCGGGCTTATCTAATAAAGTTGATATCATCATTAAAGATTATCGAGACATTGAGGGGGAATTTGACAAAATTGTTTCGATTGAAATGTTGGAAGCGGTAGGTCATAACTTTTATGAAACCTATTTTGCAAAATGTGCTGAAGTTTTAAAACCCAATGGGATTTTAGCTTTTCAGGTAATTACTAGTCCAGATAGTCGATATGATCACCTCAGAAAAGGGGTAGATTGGATACAAAAACATATTTTTCCTGGATCTTTATTGCCTTCTGTTGCACAATTAAATAAGGCCATTAATCATACCAGTGATCTTACCATGGTAGATTTGAAAGATTTAGGCTTAGATTATGCAAAAACATTAAAGCTGTGGTTTGAAGACTTTAACCAAAAGGTAAATGAGGTGAAAGCTTTAGGCTTTGATGATCGCTTTATTCGAAAATGGAATTATTATCTAAACTATTGCGAAGCAGCATTTGAGATGCGGAATATTAATGTGATGCAAATGGTGTATACCAGGCCGAATAATGTGGAACGGTAAAAAGGTGTAATATGGAAAATGGTTCGTATTGCCACGAACCATTTTTGTTTAATCTCTTCTCCTTGAACTCCCAGTACCAAATCTCCTGTTGCCACCACCAGCATTTGCACTTGTAGTGCTCCCGGTATGATTAGGCTTTCCACCACCTTGATGCGGTTTCTTTTTTGCGCCACTTAAATTAGGCTCACGTTCGCGGGGCTCACGTTGGTTCGATTTTTTCTTTCCTTTTCCTTTTGCCTCAGCAGCGGCTGATAATAAACTCTGCCAACTCATCGCAAAAGGATGATCTTCGTTTACAGGGATTTTTAAACCGATTAATTTCTCAATATCGTCTAAAAACTCTTTCTCTTCACCGTCGCAAAACGAATAGGCTATGCCACTTAAACCTGCTCTGCCTGTTCTGCCAATTCGGTGAACATACGTTTCTGGAATATTCGGTAACTCATAGTTAATTACATGGGCTAATTCATCTACATCGATGCCACGAGCAGCAATATCAGTTGCTACTAAAACACGGGTAGTACGGGCTTTAAAGTTGCTTAAGGCACGCTGACGAGCATTCTGTGATTTATTTCCATGAATGGCTTCTGCTCGCACATTGATTTTCATTAAATCTTTAACTACTTTATCGGCGCCATGTTTGGTTCGGGTAAATACCAAAACCGTTTCAATAGCCTTATCTTTCAATAAGTGAATTAATAAGTTTTTCTTATCGTTTTTCTCCACAAAATAAACCGCTTGCTGTATTTTTTCGGCAGTTGAGGAAACCGGCGTAACTTCAACTTTAACTGGATTAGTTAATATGGTGCTTGATAACTTTTGAATTTCGCTTGGCATGGTAGCCGAGAAAAACAAGGTTTGTCGCTTAGCAGGTAATTTGGCGATAATTTTTTTCACATCGTGAATAAAACCCATGTCGAGCATACGATCGGCCTCATCTAGAACGAAAATCTCAACATCGCGTAGGTTCACAAAACCTTGGTTCATTAAATCCAATAAGCGACCAGGTGTGGCCACCAGAATATCAACCCCACGATGTAGCGCATCGGTTTGTGATTTTTGTCCAACGCCACCAAAAATTACCAAATGTTTTAAAGGTAAATTACGGCCATAAGCTTTAAAGCTTTCTTCAATTTGTATGGCTAATTCTCTTGTTGGTGTTAAAATTAAGGCTTTAATGGGTTTAGGACCTTTTGTATTTAAATGTGGTTGATTTAACAATTGCAACATCGGTATCGCAAATGCTGCAGTTTTCCCTGTGCCAGTTTGGGCACAGCCCAAAAGATCTCTTTTCTGTAAAATAGAAGGAATAGATTGTTCCTGTATAGGTGTAGGTTGTGTATAACCTTCGGTTTCAAGCGCCTTCAAAATAGGAGCTATGAGGTTTAATTCTGAAAATAACAAAGTATATTTTTTAAGTGTATAATAACGAAGAAGCTAGAACAATCATTGCTGGAAGGACTAACTTGCGAGTTGCTTTAAATGATAAAGAAATTCTGCTTCGCTGCAAAGATAGGGAAATTTAATGGAAGATGGAAGCCACGCTATTCCTTCTCTTTAAACCTTGCAAAAAATGCCAGAGCAAGTATACACAACACAAACCCAACCACCCCATTTAAACGCAAACCATAATCATTGCCAGGATCTTTTCCATAAACGGTAAGCATCGCGAAAACGGCAATTCCTAAAGTTTGTCCGAGTTTAACAAAGAGATATTTAACGGCAAAAAACATACCTTCATGATTTTCGCCAGTTTCGAGCGTATCTTTCTGAGCAATGTCTGCTAAAATTGCATTCGGTAAAATGCCCAATGCAGCTAATGGAAATGAAGCAAAAGTAACTAAGATGTACATTTGGTTAGTTGGACTAAAGGGTAATTTTCCTAAGAAGAAAATGGTGACAAAGATTAAACTCAACACTCCAAATGCTAACAGTACTAATTTCTTTCTTCCAAATCTTTTTGATCCGTAGTTAATAAATGGATAAAATAGCAAGGAAAGAAAAACCATTAATCCCATAAATTTTCCACCATCTGATTCGGGTAAGCCAAGCAATACAGTTACAAAGAATAATAAACCACTCGATATAATGCTTAGCGCAGTGTAGTAGGCAAAGTCGGAGATGAGGTAATATTTAAAATTAGAATTTCTAAATGTATTTTGAATGGCTGGCCACAATGGAACATGAGTTGGCTTACTCTGTACGTAGTCTTTCTCATCAATGCATAAAATGGGTAAAATCATCACCAAGCCCGAAAAAACGCTTAGTCCAAGAATAGTATACTGTAAGGCTTCAAACCTATCGGTAATGTTCAATACAGTTTGTATGAGATCGGCAAAGTTATTGCTTAGCGCACCTAAAATCATCCCTAAAACAAACCCAACTTGCTGAAAAGTTGATAATTTTACCTTTTCCTCGGTTGTATTCGTTAATTCAGCTAATAGAGCATTGTAAGGAATAATATAAGTGGTAACGGATACGAAAAATCCTCCAAGTACAAAAGTTAACCACCAAGCATTACTCATGCTTTCTCCTTTAACCAATGGATAAAAAACAAGGGTGCAAAAAATAACAGCAGGCAGAATTGCCCATTTCATAATGGGAAAACGCCTACCTTTCGGATTCGTACTTCCGTCACTAATTGAAGCAATAAAAGGGTCGTAAGCGGCATCAAATAGTCGGCCTGAAGCAGCAATAAGTGATAAAATATTAAATGCCCCAAAAACCAACACTTGTGGCACCAAGGGTGTTAAACCGGAATTACTCGGTGGAAGATAAAAGTAGGGAAGCATTACGATAATAATATTAGTCATAATGCTCCAGCCCATCATTCCAGAAGAATAAGCTAGCTGCTTTTTGAAAGAGAGTGTTTTTAGGGTAGCCATTTATAATTTATCAAACGCTTGTTCTAAGTCTGCAATTAAATAATCGGCATCCTCTAAGCCAATGTAAATTCGAATTAGCGTATGGCGTTTATTGTTAAGGTCAAATTCGGCGGTACTTAATCCTGCACAAGCAGGAATAATTAAGCTCTCGTAGCCACCCCACGAAACAGCCATGAGTATATGTTTTAGGCTATTACAAAAGGTTTCGATTTTCTCTAATTGGGCATTTTTTAGCACAATACTAAACAATCCACCGCATTTTTTCATTTGTTTTTTTGCCAATGCGAGATCTTTGTTGGTAGCACTAAAAGGATGTAAAACGCGTTCTATTTTGGGATGATGGTTTAAATAATTGATCACTTTGTCTGCGGTTTCACTAATTTTCTCCAGCCTTATTTCTAAGGTGCGCAAACCTCTCAGCAATAACCATGCATTTTGAGGCGCCAGTGCAGCTCCAATATTTAAATATTCATTGTTGAAAATCTTTTCTAGCACTTCCTTTTTTCCAGTTAACACACCCGCTACCACATCGCTGTGCCCAGCTAGATATTTGGTGGCCGATTGTGCAACTAAATCAATTCCGTACGCAATAGGTTGTTGGTAAAGAGGAGAGCAGTAACTGTTATCGATCATAGTTAAAATGCCGCGTGATTTAGCAATTACCGAAACAGCCGCTAAATTCTGAACATCAAAACTAAATGTATTTGGCGACTCGAGATAAATCAGTTTTGTTTTATTCGTTACCGCCGCTTCAAGCTTATTTAAATCCGTTCCATCAATAAATGTTGTTGTTATCCCGAATTTTGGTAAAAAATTCTTAAAGAGTTTGATGGTCCAGCTATACGGGTTTTCTACACAAATCACCTCATCACCACTTTGCAATAAGGCTAAAATGGGAACCGTAATGGCTGCAATTCCACTACTAAAAACCAATGCATCTTCTGCGCCATCTAAAGCGGCCAATTTTTTTCTTAGTATATCAATGGTAGGATTAAATCCTCTCGAATATAGGTTTCCTTGGTATTCATCAGCCAATGCTGCCCTAAAATGTTCGACGGTATTAAATTTGAAATTACTAGTTTGTATAATAGGCGGTGCAATTGCATTGAAATAATTTTCGCGCTCTTCACCTAGTTCATTGAGGATGTAGGATAAATTCATTAAATAGTTGGATTTGCTTTTTTAGCGTAGAAAATATAATATAATAACAAAAATAGCAATAAAAGTCCTGTTCCAATAAAGGCAGCGTTAACATCTTTAATCACTACGCCAATCGCAATCATAAAATAGCTGAAAACAAAAAAAGCAGCGAGCATTGGCGTAAATTTATTCCATAAACCTTTTGTCATATCACTACCCTGCATTCTTTTTCTTAAAATAAATAAGGTAGCTGCTGATGTGCTCATGCCTATACTGTCTAAAAACATGGTAAAATTTAAAATGTTATCCACTCCTTTTCCAAAAAATGTAATGATAACAGTGATAATCGAAAAGGTTGCCAATCCGGCTACCAATGCTCCGGTTTTTGGACTGGTATACGAAAATATTTTAGGAAAAACTTTATCCATACTCATGGCGTACATCACTCTAGGGTTACTCATCAATAAAATATTAACATAAGCCATTACCGAAAGAAACATTAAGGCATCGAACACTTTGGCTCCGAAGGGACCAAACCAAGCTTCGCAAAGTAGGGCGCCAATGGCCGATGCATTTTTCATTTTATCGAAGCCAATCACATTTATATAAGCAACATTAATTAAAAGGTAAAGTAAAACTACAATGATGATTCCAATAAATATTCCTTTGGGTATAATGGTAGTTCGTTTTACTTCGGCACCAAAATTTATCGATTGTTGGTATCCGCCGTAGGCAAAGCAAACTGGGATCATAGACACTAAGAATAATGAAAGTGCGCTACGGTTGGAGAGTGAATAAAGTGGAGAACCTTGTTCGTAGCCATGAGGCTCGATCACTACGCCCTTAAAAACACTGGCGATGAGCAGTAAAACAAGGCTTACTTTAATAATGATTAGTATGTTTAGTGTTCTGCTACTTGTTTTTAGTCCTAATAAATTAACAAAGAAAAATATCCCTACTGCTATAATGGCAATGGTGGTGTTAAATAAAGTACCGCTTGGTTTACCAAACAACAGATCGCTGATGTAATCTGAACCAATTAAAGCCACAACGGCCAATGATGCAGCATTGCTGATTAATATAATTGCATTAACAGAAAAGCCGATGGCAGGATGATAGCAATGCGCAAAAACTTTATAGTAACCACCAGTGGCGGGTAGTCTAAGTCCAATTTCGGCATAAGTTAATGCGCCACACAGCGCAATTAGGCCCCCAATAATCCATACTGCAAAAAAGATAGAACTATCGCCCGCAGTAGCTGCAACGGAAGCAGGATTTCTGAAGATTCCCATCCCGATTACCAAGCTTACAACGATCATAGAAAGATCGAAAAGAGAGAGCTGTTTTTTTTCTTGCATGTGGTTACAAATTGATTTTGGAAGATACATATTTTAGTCTTAAGTCCAAAGCAGCAAAATTGTGGAAAATTCTAATTGCTTTGCAATAGGATTAAATTAAATTTGTAGCTATGGCAGAACCAATTTATAACGACGATAGTATACGCTCACTTGACTGGAAAGAACACATTCGTTTACGCCCAGGCATGTATATTGGTAAACTTGGCGATGGTTCGGCACAAGATGATGGTATTTATGTGCTTTTAAAGGAAATTGTAGATAACTCGATTGACGAGTTTGTGATGGGTTCTGGAAAAACGATTGAGGTTACTGTATCTGACCAGAAAGTTAACATTCGTGATTATGGAAGAGGTATTCCGCTTGGTAAAGTGATTGATTGTGTTTCGAAAATAAACACTGGTGGCAAATACGATAGCAACGCTTTCCAGAAATCTGTAGGTTTAAATGGGGTAGGTACTAAAGCAGTAAACGCATTGTCTACCAATTTTTTAGTACAATCTTATCGCGACAATAAAACGAAGAAAGTGGAGTTTTCTAGGGGTGAAATTGAAATTGATCATCCAATTATTGATACTACGCAACGCAATGGCACTGCAATTACCTTTTATCCTGACGAAAGTATTTTTAGAAACTACCATTATATTACTGACTTTGTGGAAAGTATGATTTGGAATTATGTATATCTAAATACAGGTTTAACAATTAATTTCAATAATGAAAAATATTTCTCGGAACGTGGTTTATACGATTTGCTATCAAAACAAAATAAGCCCGAAGAATTACGTTATCCGATTATTCACCTCAAGGGGCCAGATATAGAAATCGCTATGACCCATGGGCAGCAATATGGTGAAGATTACCATTCATTTGTAAATGGACAACATACTACACAGGGTGGGACACACCAAGCTGCTTTTAGGGAAGCTGTGGTAAAAACAATTCGCGAATTTTATAAGAAGGAGTTCGAGGCATCGGATGTAAGGGCCTCTATTATTGCTGCAGTTTCGGTTAGAGTACAAGAACCAGTTTTCGAATCGCAAACTAAAACTAAACTTGGCTCTCAAAACATGGGTCCCGAAGGGCCATCAGTTCGAACATTTATCATGGATTTTGTGAAAAAGGAGCTGGATGATTACTTACATAAACATGCTGACGTGGCTGATGCCCTCTTAAAAAGAATTATTCAATCAGAAAGAGAGCGTAAAGATATTGCTGGGATTAAAAAATTGGCGAATGATAGAGCAAAAAAGGCCTCATTGCATAACAAAAAGCTAAGGGACTGCAAAGTTCACTTTAATAGCACACACGATAAGCGTTACGAAACTACATTATTTATTACTGAAGGCGATTCTGCATCAGGCTCAATCACCAAATCAAGAGATGTAGATTGTCAGGCTGTATTTAGCTTAAAAGGAAAGCCACTAAATTGTTATGAGCTCACCAAAAAGGTAGTTTACGAAAACGAAGAGTTTAATCTTTTGCAACATGCTTTAAACATTGAAGATGGGTTGGAAGGCTTACATTATAATAATATTGTGATTGCAACCGATGCCGATGTAGATGGTATGCATATTCGTTTATTGATGATGACTTTCTTTCTTCAGTTTTTCCCAGATTTGGTAAAAGCGGGACATGTTTACATTCTGCAAACGCCATTGTTTAGGGTTAGAAATAAAAAGGAAACAATTTATTGTTATAGTGATGAAGAGCGAAGAGACGCAATTGCCAAACTAGGTAATAAGCCAGAAATTACGCGATTTAAAGGATTGGGAGAAATTTCGCCGGATGAATTTGGATTATTTATTGGTAAAGACATTCGGCTAGACCCAGTTATTTTAAAAGAACAGACCATTAAAAAGCTTTTAGAATATTACATGGGAAAAAACACACCAGAAAGGCAACAGCATATTATTAAAAACTTAAGAATAGAAAAGGATGAAATAAAGGAAGTTGAAGAATTATCCGTTTCATCACCTTAAATCTCCATTTCAATTTTTTTAACCCATATTTTGCGCGCAGCGCTGAATTTTTTAGATACACTTGCAACACACAAAATTGTGATCAGATGCAGGTTAATCCCATTACCCACGCTACAAAAAAATATAAAGCATTAGTGCTTTTACATTTTGCTTTATTGCTTTTATACGGCTACTTAGCCAATTCCTATAAAAGCGGGTTTACTCCCGCACTTGGAAGCGTCAATGAGCAATTCAGGTATTATATTGTACTATGTTTTATTTTGTTTTTAAGTATTTTGTACTACCTCTTAAAAATTTACAAACAAGAAAACAGATTGCTACATTCAAATCAACAAGCAATTGCGTTTGCCCAAATTAAGCGAAAGCTTTTGGTAAATATGAGTCACGAAATCAGAACTCCTCTAAATTCTATAATTGGTTTTTCAGAACAACTTAGCCAAAGTAAATTGGATGCTAAACAGACGGAGCAGTTAAAGGCAATTCGAAGCTCATCAACCATGTTGCTTAATTTGGTAAATAACATTCTCGATTTTTCTAAATACGAAACCTATAAAGTTAATTTTGATAAATTACCTTTTTTTCCATTCGAAGCGATCCATGACGTGGTTAATGGTATTGCCATACAAGCCCATCAGAAAGGTGTTGAGCTTAAAACCGAGGTTTCATTTAAAAACACGATTTGCTTTTCTGGAGATTCACTTTGCTTAAAGCAAGTAGTTATAAATCTTTTAAGTAACGCAATTAAATTTACAGAGAGCGGCTCAGTAACTTTAAAGGCAGATATTGTTTTAGTTGCTAACAGGCAAGTGATGCTAAACGTACAAATTATAGATACAGGGGTAGGTATTGCTGCTAAAGATTTGGATAAAATATTTGAAGAGTTTGCTCAAGTCAATTATTCATTAAGTCATGTTAAACATAAGGGAACTGGATTAGGCTTGGCCATCTGTAAAAGAATCGTTGAATTTCAAAGTGGGAAAATTAAAGTGATCAGCGAAATGGGTAGAGGTTCCATCTTTAGTTTTTCTATTCCTTACCCATTGTGCGACAAGAAACTATTTCAAAGCAAGGTTCTAGCAAAAATAGACTCGTCGAATTTAACAGGTAAATACATTTTAATAGTTGATGATAATAAGATGAACATTTTCTTAGCGCAAACTGTAATTGCCAATTATAATATGATCGCCGATATTGCTTATGATGGTGAAGAGGCTTTTGAATTATTTGAGAGAAACAAATATGATCTCATATTAACTGATATTCAAATGCCAAAAATGAATGGGGTGCAGTTATCAAAAGCCATCCGATCTTACAGCGATAAAACAAAAAGGAACATACCAATTTTAGGTGTTACCGCCAGTGTTTTGTCTGAAGGGTGTGAATTATACGCTAATTCGGGGATGAATGATGTAGTTTTGAAACCTTTTTCAGAGAACGAGCTAATCGATAAAATTGCTGCTCAGTTTAAACAACCTAAACTTTAGGACAATCTACAGTATCTTCTGGGTGTTGTGGTGGTAATACATCAACTTTTTTCTCTACGGTTATTATTTTTAAATGTACCGCATACTTTGATGGTGTAATGGCTGAACCAAATTTTTCAGCATATACTTGTGTAAATTCTGCGCCAAAGTATAAAATAATTGAAGTATAATAAATCCAAATCAAGATCACTATAATAGCACTAGCGGCACCAAAAGCAGACCCAGGCTCGCCTTTTTCAATATATATTCCAATAACATATTGTCCTAAACTGAACAGAATAGCAGTAAATAGCGCTCCAACAAGTGCAGGTTTCCATTTTAAATTTACATCTGGTAATACTTTAAAAATGATGGCAAATATACTAGTTACAACGGCTAAAGTAAGTAAATTTGTTACAATGAGCATTACAACCTCCGAAATTTGAACTATTCCAATTTTTGAAGCATAAATCTCCAATTTACTGCCAATTCCTACTATTATACTATTGATAACGAGTGAAACTAAAAGTAAAAAACCCAAAGACGCAATCAATGAAAAGGACAGTAACCGGTTGGTAAGTAATTTTTTCCACCCTCTTTTCGGAACCGCTTTCACCTTCCATATAAGATTTATACTGTCTTGGATTTCTATAAAAATAGCAGTTGAGCCAATAATTAAGGTTCCTATGCCAACCACTAAGCCAAAGGTGCTCTTTCCAGAAAAATTGGCATTTTTAACAAAGCCTCTAAGCTCATTCGCAGCATCCATACCAATCATTTTGCTAATTTCTCCAAATAATTTCGTGTTGGGATCCATATTGTCACCTAAAAATATACTTGCCGCAGAAATTATAATAATAATTAAAGGAGTTAGCGAGAATAGGGTATAGTAGGCTAGGGCTGCACTAAGTTTCATTACACGGTCTTCAGCAAAACCTTTTCCAGCGGCTAGAAACAAATGGTAAGTGTTTACTGAAAAGATTTTTATTTTCTTTATCATAATTTTAATCTAATTAAAACGGATATCCAATGCCAATGTTTAAAATAAAATTCTCTTTTCGCCAAGTTTTGTTTCCAAAATCTACCTCATTTAACACCCACCGTTGCCCATTTGGAAGATAAGGTTTTCGGATGGGAAATGCTCCATCTAATCGGATAACGAAGATTGTAGCATCCATCCTCAATCCGGCACCTGTACCAACAGCCAGTTCATTTAATGCGTTTCTAAATTGGAAGCCTGAACCTATACGCTCATCTTCTTTACGTAACCAAATATTACCTGCATCTACAAAAACAGCACCATTTAATACGCCAGCAATCTTGAATCGCAGTTCAGAATTTAGAAGTAATTTTATATCTCCAGCTTGATCAGCAAAGGGTTGGTTGGCGCCAACTTTATAACTGCCAGGGCCTAACGATCGAGCTCTAAATGCACGAATATCATTGCTTCCACCTGCAAAAAACTGACGAACAAAGGGCAATGATGTACTATTGCCATAGGCATATCCATACCCAAAATTAAAACGGTTCGCCCAAATTAAGTTTCTATTAACTTTGTGATAATTTCTTAAATCGGTTTCTAATCTGATAAATTGAGTTAATGGGATATTAAAAAGATCCCGTTTTCCATTACCATCTTTATTTACAAACGCCCCCCATAAGTTTCCTGCAGTTTCTAAGCTGGCATAAAAATAGGTATTGTTCCGACGACTTTCCTCCATCTGATTCGTATAGGTGAAATTATAATTACTACCGATAATAAATTGCTCCTGAAGGGTGTTTTCTAAGCCTGGTATTTTATTGTATAATTTTGCCAAATCGGCAGAATCTCTTTTGGTTGGCCGTACAAGGTTAATCGAAATGGGATTTAAATTATGCTCTTTGTAAAGATTTTCTTTCCAGTTATACCCAAATTCTGCCTTAAAGGAGTTTAATTTATATACGGTATCTCTGCTCAGCAACTGATAAGAAAGTGAGGCCACCGTTTTCGGAATAAAGGCAGTTGTACTTTTTGGCTTGTAAAACGGAACAATAAATTGAGGGAAAGTTAATTTACCTTCGGCAGTAAAAGAATAGGAGTTAATGCCTTTCGATTGTCCGCTGTATTGGGTTTCGAACCCTCCACTTGCACTTACGTCTAAGATTTCGGCTCCTCTAAATAAATTTCTAGTGGTATGTGTAATTTTAACTTCAGAACCAACAAAATTGTTCGATTTGTTTGTTCCAGTTACCGAAAAGGACAAT
>JACMOW010000248.1 GCA_014377775.1 Pedobacter sp.
AACGCCACTTGTTAGAACACCTACGGCAGCTAGCGGTCATTGGGCAGTATTTACTTTACAGCCAGGCGATAATAAATTAGTTTTGCCTTTACCTCAAACTGAATTAAATGCAAATCCGATTTTAAAAGGACAACAAAATCCGGGTTATAGTAATTAACGAATTATTTTTGTTAAAAAAGAGGCTGTTTTTTAAAATAGCCTCTTTTTTAATTTACGTTCATTTTTAATATTTATTTAATTTTTGATTATCCATTTACTTGCCACTTGAGATTGCAGCAATTATAACATAATTTATAAAGGAGCCAATATGATCAAGTAAGGGGTTGGCGGCGGATAAGACGGTTTATCCCACCAAAATTTCTTCAATCTTCACAAGTTCTTCTGCAGAAAACGATAGATTATCTAAGGTTTTCATTGAATCGGCTAACTGAGCAACACTGCTTGCACCAACCAATACAGAGGTTACACATTTTTGTCGTAATACCCACGCTAATGCCATTTGTGCCAATGACTGATTTCTGGTAATCGCAATTTCATTTAGGAGATTAATTTGATTTAATTTTTCTGGGGTAATTGCCGCCGTTTGAAGAAAGCCCGTTACTTTAGCCGCTCTTGAAGTCTCGGGTATGCCTTTTAAATATTTATTGGTTAACATGCCTTGCGCCAAGGGCGAAAAAGGAATACAGCCTACTTTTTGATCTTCTAATACCGAAAATAATCCTTCTTCCGGACTACGTTCAAACATTGAGTATTTAGGCTGATGAATAATACAAGGTGTACCTAATTGTTTTAATATGGCGATTGCTTCTTGCGCTTCTTTTGGCTTATAATTAGAAAGACCAACGTAAAGGGCTTTTCCTTGTCTTACGATAAGGTCTAGCGCACTCATGGTCTCTTCCAATGGCGTATCAGGATCTGGTCTGTGGTGATAAAATATATCTACGTAAGGAACACCCATGCGCTTTAAACTCTGGTCTAAACTCGAAATTAAATATTTTTTCGAACCCCAATCGCCATAAGGGCCATCCCACATTGTATAACCAGCTTTAGTCGAAATAATTAATTCATCTCGATGCGATTTTAAGTCGGTAACGAGTAACTTTCCAAAATTTTCTTCAGCCGAGCCTGGAGGTGGACCATAATTATTCGCTAAGTCGAAATGTGTAATTCCGCTATCAAATGCATGTAAGAGAATATCGCGGAAGTTAGCAGGATCGTCTACATTCCCGAAATTATGCCATAATCCTAAAGATATGGTAGGTAATTTAAGACCGCTATTGCCACATCTGTTGTACTGCATATTTTGATACCTATTCGAACTCATGTTTTAAAAATTTGGAAGCTCAATATAGTAATAATCAATAAATGACGAAACGATATTTTTTTCTAAATAAACGTTTATTTGACGTTTATTTTTTTATTTTTGATATAACCAAATAAAAGGCCGAAATAAAATGAGAATATTACCATCCAAATGCATCTTGCTAGTTGTTCTCCAGATGTTAATATTTACCAATGCAGATGCGCAAAAGAAGCGGAAAAGCATCACTGAAAAGGATATGTGTGCCTATTTAATGGTTTATTTTAAAGACGATACGCATGGTTTGTACATGGCGCTTAGCAAAGATGGCTATAGTTTTACGGATGTAAACAATGCAAAACCGATTATCGCTGGCGATACCATTGCCGAACAGAAGGGAATACGCGATCCTTATATTTATCGTGCACAAAACGGCATGTTCTACTTAGCCTTAACCGATCTTCATGTTTACGGGCAAAAGCAACACTATCGTAGCACAGAATGGGAACGTGATGGCAAGCAATATGGTTGGGGCAATAATAGGGGTATCGTTTTGATGAAGTCGAAAGACCTAATTAACTGGTCGCATCAGGTGTTGCGTGTTGATCAAGCATTTCCCGAACTTGCAAATATTGGTTGCGCCTGGGCTCCAGCAATGATTTACGACGAAGTAAAAATGAAAACAATGCTTTACTTCTCTATGCGTTTTGGTACAGGGAAAGAAAAAGCGTATTATACCTACATGAGCGATGATTTTTCCAAAATGGAAACTCTGCCCAAATCCTTGTTCGAGTACCCAAATGGAGTGGCTTACATCGATGCTGATATTACTAATGTAGGAAATAAATATCATATGCTTTATGCTTCGCATGATGGAACATCAGGAGTAAAACAAGCCGTTTCCGATTCGGTTCATATGGGTTATGTGTACGACCCGAAGTGGTACGATTCCGAAAAAGTAGGTTGCGAAGCGCCCACAGTTTACAAACGTATTGGCGAAAACAAATGGGTAATGATTTATGATATTTATCGTATCAATCCACATAACTTCGGGTTTAGTGAAACTACTGATTTTATAAATTTTAAGAATCTTGGTCGTTTTAACGAGGGCGTGATGAAAGCCACCAATTTTTCGGTACCTAAACATCCGGCAGTTATCCAAGTTACTCGTAAAGAAGCGCAATCACTTGCCAAAAAGTGGGGATTAAATATGAAATTTTAAATCGAAATGTTAAAAAAAACACTAATTATCGTTACGTTGTACGCAATTACACTTACCACACGAGCACAAACTTCATTTAAAAGCTGGGCTCAAACTCCCCCAATGGGATGGAATAGCTGGGATTGTTATGGTTCTACTGTTACGGAGGCCGAAGTGAAAGCAAATACCGATTATATGGCTGCCAATTTAAGAAAGGAAGGATGGCAATACATAGTGGTCGATATTCGATGGTTTGTTGAAAATGATAAAGCAGGTGGGTACAATCAAACTGATCCACGCTATGTGATGGACGAGTATGGAAGATATTTACCATATAGTGGTCGTTTTCCATCAGGTTTTAAAGCATTGGCCGATTATATCCATAGTAAAGGCTTAAAGTTCGGGATACACATTATGCGTGGTATCCCAGTCGAAGCGGTAAAACGGAAACTACCCATTAAAGGTACGAATGGCATCACTGCCGATCAGATCTACACTACCGATTTGCAATGTAAATGGCTAGCAGATAATTACACCATTTTAACCGATAAACCAGGTGCACAGGAATACTACAACTCAATTTTAGAGTTATATGCTTCTTGGGGGGTCGATTTTATTAAAGTTGATGATTTATCACGTCCTTATCATAAGGGAGAAATAGATTTGTTACGAAGGGCAATAGATCGCACGGGTAGACCAATTGTCTTAAGCACTTCACCTGGTGAAACACCCATTAAGGATGCCGAACATGTGAAAATAAGTGCAAATATGTGGCGCATGGTTGATGATGTTTGGGATGTTTGGAAAGATTTAGTTCATTTAATGAATGTGGCGAAAGGCTGGTATGCCTACTCGGCTCCTGGTACTTGGCCCGATTGTGACATGATTCCACTGGGGAGAATAGCCATCCGTGGTGAACGGGGAAAAGACCGCATGACACGGTTAAAGAAAGAAGAACAAATCTCTTTAATGACTTTTTTTACAATTTTCCGTTCTCCCTTAATGTTTGGTGGCGATATGCCCTCGAATGATGTGTTTACCTTATCCTTACTCAAGAATAAAGATATCTTGAAAATGCATCGAGAAGGTACTGAAGTGCGCCAGTTATTTATGGAAAATGGAAAGGTTGCTGTTACCTCAAGAAATAGCAAAACAGGCGAACGTTATTTGGCGCTATTTAATATTGGCGATAAAGAGGTAGCCACCATTACCGTGGATCTTAAGGAATTTGGTATTAGTAGTAATTACAAAGTAAAGGAACTATGGACTGGCGAAAATTTAAAAGGGTCGGAAGCTATTTTTTCTAAGCAGATTGCACCACATGCAAGTAAGATTTTTAGCATCACTAAATAACATGAAGTTTACTGCTTTTCTATGTATAGGTTTATACTCTTTGTTTAACATGAATAGCATGGGGCAGTATGTTGCTCAAAACATTAAGGTTCACGATCCAACGATTATCAAACAAGATAGTTTATACTACCTATTTGCTACAGGAAGGGGCCTTAAAAGCTGGTCATCTTCAGATTTGGTAAACTGGAAACAAGAAAAATGTATTTTTGAGCAAGCACCAGAATGGGCATTACGTGATATTCCCGGATTTAAGGATCACATTTGGGCACCCGATATTTCTTTTTATAAGGGTACGTATTATCTATTTTATTCTGTTTCTGTATTTGGTAAAAATACATCGGCTATAGGCTTAGTAACCAACACCACCTTAAACGTAAATGACTCAGCTTATCATTGGGTTGACCGTGGAAACATCATCCAATCTATACCCGGTAAAACAAACTGGAACGCCATTGATCCAAATTTAATAGTCGATGAAAATGGAACACCTTATTTATCTTTTGGTTCTTTTTGGAGCGGATTAAAAATTGTAAAACTAACAAAGGATAGATTGAAAATTGATCAACCCCTAACCGAAATAGTAACCCTAGCCAGTCGAAAAAATACAGGCGCTAACCCTATTGAGGCCCCATTTATTTATCGAAAAGGAAAGTATTTTTATTTGTTTGCCTCTATCGATTATTGTTGCAAAGGTGTACAAAGCACGTACAAAGTAATTGTGGGTAGGGCTACAAGCGTTCTTGGGTCTTATATAGATCAAGAAGGAAAAAAATTAATAGAAGGTGGGGGAAAAATTATAGTAAGGGGGAATGAACATTGGCATGGCATTGGTCATTGTGCCGTTGCAAACTTTGATAACGAAGACTACATCGTGTTTCACGGGTACGATGCAGGTGATAAGGGGATTTCTAAATTATTGGTTCGAAAAATTAAGTGGAATGATGCTTGGCCAACGGTGGTTTTATAAAGATTTAAAAGGGCAAAAATGAATAGATTAACAACACTACTGATCATCTTTATAACTAGTTTGAGTACACATTTACTTCAAGCTCAAACACGAAAAGATATTTTATTGGAAAGCGGTTGGAAATTTTCGAAAGGAGATTTTCCAAATGCATCGCAAACTAGTTATGACGATAAAAATTGGCAAACGGTAACCGTGCCGCACGATTGGGCAATTTACGGGCCATTTGATGAGCAAAATGATATTCAAATTGGTAAAATTACCCAAAACAACGAAACAAAAGAAACCCGTAAAACAGGTAGAACTGGCGCTTTGCCCTATATGGGGATTGGTTGGTACCGTACAAAATTTACGGTACCCGTTATGACAGCCAATGATGAAGTTCGTTTACTATTTGAAGGTGTAATGAGTAACTCGACCATTTTTGTAAATGGCAAAGAAGTTGGTCATTGGCCATATGGGTATAGCACTTTTCATTTTAATATTTCATCCTTTATTATAAAAGGTAAATCAAATACCTTAAGTGTGCGGGTAGATAATAAGGCCGAGTCGTCTAGATGGTATCCAGGAGCTGGAATATATAGAAATGTACACCTATTGGTTCAGCCCAAAATAAACTTAAAAACATGGGGAACATTTATCACCACGCCCGAAATAAGCGCTGATTTGGCAATGGTAAACGTAAAAACTAAGCTATCGGATTCGTTGGCTAAAGGATTTAAACTGAATTATACCATTTTAGACGCAAAAGGAATTGCAGTTGTCAATGGCTCGTCCTTAAGCAAGAATGAAATTGATTTGAGCCTTAAAAACCCGAAGTTATGGTCGCCAGATAGCCCTGTGCAATATACCCTCATTACCAAATTATACCTTAGTAACGTGTTAACTGATCAGCAACAAACAAAGTTTGGGATTAGAAAGGCCGAATTTAAGCGTGAAACAGGTTTTTGGTTAAACAATAAAAATGTAAAGTTTAAAGGCGTTTGTTTGCATCACGATTTAGGTCCTTTGGGTGCTGCCGTAAATTTTTCGGCCATACGCAGACAATTAACGTTGCTGAAAGACTTGGGTTGCAATGCCATTCGAACCTCTCATAATCCAGTTGCGCCGGCATTTTTAGACCTTTGCGACGAAATGGGTTTCTTGGTAATTGAAGAGACTTTTGATGAGTGGAAAAGGGGCAAGATGAAGAATGGATATCATAATTATTTCGATGAATGGGCAGAGAAGGATGTGACCAACATGATCGAGCGCGATCGTAACCACCCGAGTATTATCATGTGGAGTATTGGCAATGAGGTGCCCGATCAACATCATAAAGATGGCTATAAAATTGTCGAATTTCTGCAGAATATTTGCCATAAACTAGACCCAACCCGATTGGTAACCGCAGGAATAGATGGAATTAATTCTGCTTTAAAGAATAATTTTGCAGCAACGTTAGATGTAGCTGGATTTAATTATAAGCCTAAACAATACTTCGAAGCCTATACTAAATTGCCTCAAGGGTTCTTATATGGTTCCGAAACGGCCTCTACCGTAAGTTCGAGAGGGATTTATCAATTTCCGGTTATGCTTGGTAAGGATAGGCATCATACAGATAATCAGAGCTCGTCGTATGATGTAGAATATTGTAATTGGTCGCAAATTCCAGATGATGAATGGGCGGTACAAGATACAACGGCATATTCGGCAGGAGAATTTGTGTGGACTGGCTTCGATTATTTAGGAGAACCCACGCCATACGATAATTATTGGCCTTCAAGAAGTTCGTATTTTGGTATATTTGATTTGGCGGGCATTCCGAAGGATAGATTTTATTTGTATAAAAGTAGATGGAAACCAGAAGAGCCTACCCTACATCTTCTTCCGCATTGGAATTGGGAAGGCAAGGAGGAGACCGTGGTACCCGTATTTTGTTATACGAATTACCCCTCAGCAGAGTTATTTGTGAACGGGAAAAGCATGGGTATTCAGAAAAAGAGCAATGAAAATAACCTAACCCGCTACCGTTTGATGTGGAAAGACGTAATTTATCAAAAAGGAAGCATAAAGGTGGTAGCGTATGATGCTACTGGAAAAACCGTTGCCACTAAAGAAATTAAAACAGCAGGTGTACCTCATCATCTAAAACTAAGCGCAGATCGTACACAATTAAAAGCAGATGGAAAAGACCTTTCTTTTGTAACCATTAGTGTTGTGGATAAAGATGGGAATATTTGTGCAACTGCTACGGATAATTTAATGTTTAGCGTAGACGGTGAAGGGAAATATAGAGCCGCTTGCAATGGCGATCCAACCTCATTACAAATGTTTCACAAACCCGAAATGAAAGCGTTTAGCGGTATGGCAATAGCCATCGTAGAAACTACAAAAACGAAAGGAATAATTAACTTAAAAGTAAGGGCAAAGGGTTTGCCTATTGCGGTAGTTATGCTTAATTCGAAATGATGATAAATTTTAGACTAATTTTCGCCTTATTCGTGCTGTCTAGTACTGGATTTGCACAAACAAAAACCGCTTATAAATTCGATTTTAGCATGGGAAAAGTTGCTAAAGGCTATACTCAAGTTTCGTCGAACGACGCTTTTATCGCCGCAAAAGGCTATGGCTTCGATTTCGGTACCAAAAATTCTAACCTCAACTCGCCCTTCTATTTTTCTATGGTTGTACCCGAAGGAAACTATAAAGTAACCCTAACCTTGGGCGATGTAAAGGAAACTTCTGAAAGCACAGTAAAGGCCGAATCGAGGCGATTGATGTTGGAGAATGTGAAAGCCAAAGCGGGAAAATACATCACTAAAACATTTATTGTGAATGTAAAAAATAAAAATATAAGTGATGGACAGGTGGTGGGTTTAAAAACTCGCGAGTTAAATAAGCTCGATTGGGATGATAAATTAACCTTAGAGTTTGATTTACAAACTCGATTAAGAAAGTTGGAAATTTGTAAGGTAGAGGATCAGATCACTGTTTTTTTAGCAGGAAATTCGACTGTTGTTAATCAGGACGATGAGCCATGGGCATCGTGGGGACAAATGGTTACTCGTTTCTTTAAGCCCGGTGTGGCAATTGCTAATCATGCTGAATCGGGATTAACCTTAGGTTCTTTTTTAGGTAGCAGGCGGTTGACTAAGATTTTAAGTGTGATGAAGCCTGGCGATTATCTTTTTATCGAATTCGGACATAACGACCAGAAAGATAAAGGACCAAATGATGGGGCTTATAAATCGTATACCGAGCGTTTAAAAACCTTTGTGAGAGAAGTGAAAAAAAAAGGTGGAATACCGGTAATTATTACGTCTACCAGTAGGAGATCTTTTGGGACTGATGGTAAAATTGAGAACTCTTTGGGCGATTTTCCAGAGGCGGCTCGTAAAGTTGCTGCTGCGGAAAAGGTAGCTTTAATTGATTTAAATGTAATGACCGCCGAATTGTTTAATGCTCTGGGTGTTGAGCCGTCTAAAAAAGCCTTTGTTCATTACCCTGCAAATAGCTACCCTGGCCAGGATAAAGCATTGGCCGATAATACTCATTTTAACCCTTATGGTGCTTATGAAATTGCACAGTGTATTATTTTAGGCATCAAGCAACAACAATTGGGCATTGCGAAATATTTGGTGGATGATTTGCCACCATTTAATCCTTCGAAACCCGATGATGTAAACAAGTGGAAATGGCCCGAAAGTCCGAAAAGCAGTGTGGTAAAGCCAGACGGGAATTAGCTTCACCTCATTAATACTTGCTACTTCCGAATTGGGTTGGGCAACAAATTTTACTCTTGTTTTTATCTGTTCCCAACTGGCTTTACCTCCAAGAATTTCTTCTAGGTAGATTGGCCCATCTAAACCTGTGTTTTTCCAATTGCCATACGATTCAGCTTTTTTGGTAAGGCCTGCTTCCTTTAAATAAGGAGCCAATAGCCGATCCACGCCAGGTGAAAGCATATAACTTAAATCGGTTTGCTGAGCGGCTTCAACAGGCTCATCAAGCAAACGAAGCTAAACTAGGCGTTAAAAATAAAGCGGCAGAAAGGATAAAACGGTTCATCAGTTAATTCGCTTTTTTAATTCCTTCGGATGTCATTACTACGCGTTTCATTGATCCATCTTTGTTGTAATGGAGATAGTCGATACAAACCGATCGTCTGAAACTGCCACCGTCAGTATTAATAGCACCATTATGATAAACAAAATAAGATTTGCCTTTAAAGTCGATAATTGCCTGATGATTGGTGTTGGAGTTTCCTGCGATTTCATTTAGAACTCCTTTGTACTCCCACGGGCCAGTAACATTTTTACTCATTGCGTAAACAATTTTCTCTGGGAATTGAGATGCATACGACAGGTAATACCATCCTTTTCGTTTATGTATCCAAGGGGCTTCGGTAAACTCGGGTAAGTTTAAGGTTACAATAGGGCCATCAAATTCCACCATGTTTTTTTTCAATTTTACATACCTACATTTTTGATTTCCCCAGAACAGATAGGCTTGACCGTCATCATCAATAATTACAGAAGGATCGATATCGTCCCAGCTAATTTTTACATCGGTAGTCATATCGTTCGTAATTAAAGCCTTGCCTAAGGCATCCTTAAACGGCCCTGTTGGGCTGTCAGAAACTGCAATACCAATGGCTTTACCATGTATGGTACCATGCGTTATAGCTACATACCAATAGAATTTACCATCTCTTTCGATTACCTGCGAAGCCCAGGCATCACCTTTTGCCCAGGCAAAATCTTTGGTGCTTAGCGGCGATTTATGTTCTTTCCACGTTACCATATCGGCTGAAGAATAGACTAACCAATTGTTCATCTCGTATGAGTTTTTTGGTGCTTTGGCCACATCGTGTCCTGTATATAAATAGACCGAATCGCCGAAAACGTAAGCTGCTGGATCGGCAGTATACTTGTCGGTTATAATTGGATTACCTTTCGAAACGATAATTTTTTCTTGTGCATTAGAAGCTATGAAATTAGAAAGAATAGCTGTAAAGCTTAAAACTAATATTTTAATATTTTTTTTCATCTTACTTAACTGCTAATAGTTTTTTTAACGCTCTTTTTTTGATCGTTAAAATTGTACCGTGTCTAATTCCTTTTGGGACCGCAATCTTCGCAGATACATCTGTCCAGTTTACTAAGTCGGAAGATTGGATAGCTCCATATTTATGCTCTCTATATTTATCAAAATAAACCAACCAATCTTTTCCAATTTTTAGGGTAGTTGGTCCTTCGGCCCAATAATTACCAGTAATTTTTTCGCTAGCTTTGGAGTAGGGACCAATTAAATGATCACTATAGGCAATTTTTAGGTTCTTTTGATCTGGCTCTTTGGTTTCATCCTTTAAAAACATGATAAATCGGTCCTTTTCCTTTACAATAGTGGCATCAATTACGTTAAAACTAGGATCGTATAAAAGTTTAGTTTCAGAAAATGACTTGAAATCTTTAGTTGTTACGTAATAAATTCGATGATTATAGCCGTCTTCGGCCTTTGAATCCGTTTCTGGGAAGCGATCGATGATGGTGGTAGCCCAATAGATCATGTAGGTTTTATTGGCACTATCGTAGGTAATTTCGGGTGCCCATGTATTTCTTGCTCCTGCTTCTTTTGCCATTACTGGTATAAATTTTTGTTCGCTCCAGTTAATTAAGTTTTTTGAGCTCGCGTAGCCAATTCCCTTATCTTTCCAGCTTACCGTCCACACCATGTGAAATAATCCATCCGCTCCCTTAATTATGCAAGGATCACGCATTAATTTATCCTTGCTTACCATTGGCGTTAGAAACGATTTATCATTTTTTAGGGCGGTCCACTGGTAACCATCTTTGCTGTAGGCCAAATGAAGTCCGTCTTGTCCGTTATTGTTAAAATAAGAGAACAAATAAACTTTGCGTTGAGCGTTTGCGCTGAAAAATGTAAATAGTATAAAGATGATGATCGTAAATTTCTTCATTTCTAATTTTTTAATTCTAGCACCACTACAGATTGTGAGGGCAACTCGACCGATAGTGAATTGCCACTTTTCTTAGCGCCATTAAATTTAACAATATGAATTTTACTAGGATCACTAAACGAATTTACATCATTAATTTTTGCAGAAGTGAGTATTTGTCCCGTAACGGTTTTCCAGTTTAATCCCTCTAATACCGTGTTTAAGTTAATTTTTTTACTAGGATCTAAATTTACCAACGAGATGTGGATTGTCCCTTTATCATCCTGCGAAGCAGAAACGTTTAAAGCAGGAATTTTTTTATCGCCAGAAACATAGTCAGGGCTTACAAAAGCGATGGGCAAATATTTTGCATCCTGATGCACTTTAAATAAATCGAAAACATGATAAGTAGGCGTTAAGATCATCTTATCTTTTTCTGTTAATATCAAAGCTTGCAAAACATTTACCGTTTGTGCAAGATTTGCCATTTTTACCCGATCAGAATGGTTATTAAAAATGTTTAATGTTGTTCCAGCAATTAAAGCATCGCGCAGGCTATTTTGCTGATATAAAAACCCAGGATTAGTACCAGGTTCAACATCTGTCCAAATTCCCCATTCATCAACTACCAAGGCTACTTTTTTAGCAGGATCGTATTTATCCATAATTGTCGAGTGTTTGGTGACCAGTTCTTCCATTTTTAAGCAGTTTTGCATGGTGCTAAAGTATTGGCCTTCATCGAAGTTGGTTGCCGAACCTTTTGCATTCCATTTGCCTGTAGGTATAGTGTAATGATGTAAAGTTAAGCCCCACATCCGAGTGCCAATATTTTTCATGCAGGTTTCTGTCCACCCGTAATCTGCTGAATTAGCACCAGCAGCAATTCTTTTTAAAGGTGCACCAGTATAATCTCGTGCATAGGTAGCATATCTGCGGTATTCATCGCTATAATATTGAGCAGTCATATTGCCCCCGCAACCCCAACTTTCGTTTCCAACGCCCCAAAAAGACACTTTCCAAGGTTGTTCTCGGCCGTTTTGTTTGCGTATAGCCGTCATCGGACTAACGCCATCAAAATTCAAATATTCTACCCATTTGGCCATTTCCTCAACGGTTCCACTGCCTACATTACCTGCGATATATGGCTCGGTTTGCAACATTTCGCAGAGTTCTAAAAATTCGTGCGTACCGAAGCTATTATCTTCTGTAATGCCTCCCCAGTTCGTATTTACCATTTTAGGGCGGAGATTTCTTGGGCCAATACCATCTCGCCAGTGGTATTCATCGGCAAAGCAGCCGCCTGGCCAACGTAAATTGGGGATTTTAATTTTTTTCAAGGCCTCCACAATATCTAATCGAATTCTTCCTTTATTTGGAATGGTCGAATTTTCATCCACCCAAAACCCATCGTAAATACAACGCCCTAAATGCTCTGAAAAATGACCGTAGATGTGTTTGCTGATGATTTGATTAGTTGCAGGCCTAAGGGTTAAAAGTGTTTCGGTTTGTGCTTTTAAAATAAACGCACTGAAAAGGATGGAAATAGAAAAGATTATTTTTTTCATCTGGATAAATTTGGTTTTAATGGTGATGAAGCTATCGTTATGTTATGATTTAAATGAAATTCTGATGACACTAAATGAATATGGCTTTAGAAACAAGTTTATTTTTTTTCCTTTTATGGAAATGTTTGTTCTTTTAGGCCCAATGGCTCGTGGATTTTCCATTGAGTTAAGTTGGGCTAAATTATCGTTTGCTAGCTCGTCGATAATTCCGATTGATTTTATCTTTTTCTTTCCATCAAGACTTAAATCGATATTTTGGACCTTATTTTCGGTATTCGCAATCTTAACGATCAATTCGTTTGTACTTTTATCAATTACCGCCGAAGCGTACAAGCCATTCTGCCCAATTAAATTCTTTTGATCGGCAGTTATGGAAACTACATCCGTTCCTTTATTGGTAGCAAATAACTTTTGCACATAATAATCGGGCGTACCGTATACATTTAAGTTATCCACCCAAATCATATCTGGAGCCCATTGCCAAGCATCTACATGTGCGAAAAGTGGTGCATAGGAAGCCATTTGGACCACATCTGCATTTCGCTCCAAGCCCGTCATTAATGCGGCCGCGGCTAAAGCACTTTGCCAATTATTTCTATTGGCACCAATAATTTTAGAATCTGCATGAACAGCGTATTCACCTACAAAAACCTTCGACTCGTTTCTAGGATAGCTATCATAGCGCCCAGCATTTTTTAAAAACCAATCGGCCGGACGATAATAATGTTCGTCGACAAAGTCGGCTTTGCTTGCTCTCAGCGAATTATTTAACAATTCAAACCGATCTCCATCTGGGCCTGTACCCGAACTATTAATTAATTTTATATAGGGGTATTTACCTTTAATGGCTTTAGTAAAAATCGCTAAACGCTCTAAGTATTGTGGACCCCAATTTTCGTTTCCAATGCCCAGCATTTTTAGTTTAAATGGTTTTGGGTGACCTAATTCGGCTCTTGTTTTTCCCCATTTGGTAGTTATATCGCCATTTGCAAATTCAATTAAATCCAATGCATCTTGCACATAAGGGTCTAATTCATCTAAAGCAACAACCTCACCACTATTAAATTGACAAGCCATGCCACAGTTTAAAATAGGTAAGGCATCAGCTTCAATGTCTTCTGCCAATTGAAAGTACTCGAAAAAGCCTAATCCAAAAGTTTGGTAATAATCTGGTGCGGGGCGATGCGCAAATTCAATATTCCAACGGTTCATAATCATTTTCCTTTCCTCAATAGGACCAATCGTATTTTTCCACTGATAGCGATTGGCTAAATCAGTTCCTTCAACAATACATCCGCCAGGAAAACGAATAAAACCAGGTTTCATATCCGCTAGTATTTGCACCATATCAGCTCTTAAACCTTGTGGCCTGTTCTTCCAAGTGTCTGATGGAAATAAAGAAATCATATCTATATCTATATTCCCTTTACCTTGAAAAATAATCGAAAATTTGGATTTTAAATCGGTTTCAGTTGCAATGAAGCTGGCGAATTGTTTTTGCCAATTTGAACCAGTTTGTAAAAGGGGTAAATCGGTTTTACCAATCACTTTATTTTTCGAATCCTTTAAAACTAAAACCAATTTAATCCCACCAATTGGCATACGGTACAGCATCGAAAAATCATAACGTAATCCTTTTTTGACACCTATACCTTTAAAGCCCTCGTTGATGAGCTCGATATCATTCGTTTCATTTTTTATTTGTATATACCTTGGATTAGCCTCATTTACTTCTTTGCGATTAACTACTAATATCTCACCATCTTTTTGTTTTTGAAGGTTCCAGCCCATTAATGGTTTGGTAAACTCAAAAGATCTATTTTTTATGAGTTCAGCGTAAATGCCTCCATCAGCTCCAAAATTTATGTCCTCAAAGAAAACACCCCACATATTTTGTTCAACTTTGGCAATATACTGGTCTGTTTTAATGGTTACAATTTTAGGTTTTTGCGCAATGCCTAGATTTGAAAATCCTAATCCGAAAAAAAAATTAATAAGGATTAAGCTCAATACACGCTTGGCAGGAGGATTTAATTTCATAACATTTTATATTTGGATAAATCTAAATTGTAAATGTAAAAATTTAAAATAATAAACGTTAATTTAACGATTATTATTTGTTTATTAATTTTTTTAGGACCAAATAGAATTAAAATATTAATGGCCTTCAGTGATTTTTTAAGATGTCCCTGAATTTCATCCACTTTTAGTACGAAAAGGAAGGTAACAGAGTTTTTCTTCGCTATTATTCGATTTGGAATCAATTGAGAGGCGAAACAATGCAGACGGAGAATCGAAGCGGAATCAAACACCAATCGAAGAAAGATATTATTAAAAAAGCAGGATGCAACAGGATGATAAATTCGCATTACTGATTAAATTTGTCAAACCACACATAAACATGATAAAATTTCTAAAAATTAGCATCGTTTTGCTATTCTTATTTAGCAACTTAATAGTAATGGCTCAGCCTAACACCCCTAGTTGGGTGGCGAAAGTGGGAGCTAGAAAGGTTGTGCTACCGAGTAAAAATTATCTTGTAAATAATTTTGGTGCTAAAAATGACGCTAAAACTCTAAATACTGTTTTTATCCAAAAAGCAATTGATGCATGTGCTTTAAAAGGAGGTGGAATTGTTTCCTTTTTACCGGGTAAATATTTAACAGGCTCTTTATTTATAAAAAAGGGTGTGAATTTAACTATTGGTAAGGGAGTTGAAGTACTTGGTAGTCAGGATATAAAAGATTACCCAGAAATCAATACACGAGTGGCAGGGGTCGAAATGAAGTGGCCGGCTGCACTGATCAACATCATTAAACAAAGTAAAGCCATTATTTCGGGCTATGGGTTAATAAATGCGCAAGGAAAACCATTTTGGGATTATTATTGGAATTTAAGAAAGGAATATGAACCAAAGGGCTTAAGGTGGATTGTTGATTATGATGCTAAAAGACCACGTACCATTTTAATCGCCGAATCATCAGACATTTCATTAAAAGAAGTTACGCTACAGCAAGCGGCCTTTTGGACGGTTCAAGTGCTCTACTCGAGCTATGTTACTGTTGATAAGATTACGATCCGTAACAATGTTGATGGGAGTGGACCAAGTACGGATGGCATAGATATCGATTCTTCTTCTTGGATATTGGTTCAAAATTGTGATATCGACTGTAACGACGATAATTTTTGCTTAAAAGCAGGTAGAGATTGGGATGGACTTCGGATAAACAGACCTACTGAATACGTTGTTATTCGCAATTCGATTGCACGGAAAGGAGCCGGACTATTAACCTTAGGTAGCGAAACCTCTGGCGGTATTCGTCACGTTTGGGCTACAGACTTAACTGGATATAATACTTCAAATGCTTTAAATATTAAATCTGCTACTACTCGTGGCGGAACAGTAGAAGATATTTACTTTAACAACATCACCATGCATGGTGTGGGTAATGTTTTGCAGGTTAATCCAAATTGGAATCCAACGTATAGTTATTCAACATTGCCGAAAGAGTTTAATCCAGATTCAATTCCTGTGCACTGGAAAAAAATGTTAGCCCATATTGATCCAAAAGAAAAGGGAATTCCTAAAATTCAAAATATTAACTTATATAATGTAAAGGCTGTAGGAGCTAAAAAAGCAATAGTTGCAAATGGGTTAAAAGCTTCTACTTTAAAGAATTTTTCGTTTAAGGATATTAATATCGAGACATTAGATGCAGGCGTAATCGACTTTGCCGAGAATTGGACGTTTAGTAATGTAATGATTAAAACTGCAAATGGGGGAAAAGTGAAGGTAACCGAATCGAGTAACGTTAAACTTTAAGAATTTGTATTCATATTTTTAATATTAAGGAATTAAGAAAATGAAGCCTTAAGAGCTTTAATTTAAGGTTTAATGTGTGGCTTACTAAGTAAATTACAAAGGCTTATAAGTTCGACTCTTAGAAAAGGTAAAATATGCAAGGCTTTACCCACTTCGTATTGATAAAAATAAAACCTTTTAACGAAAGTAACTGTCAAAATGAAAGATCAGAAGCTAATTTCTAAACAAGTAAAAAATAGTTAGGGAGCAGCCAACCAAACTATCCTGACTATAAAAGCTGGATCGGTTTATGAACGATTATCCTCATAATAAATTATTAATTAATGAATAACTTAAAAGCAGTTTCCCTATTCTTATTATGCTTGTTCTCTAAACCCATTTTAGCGCAACAAAACAATCCGATTGTAGGCGTAGATAAGAAAACAGTGAAGCTCTTTTTTGAAAAAGTTTATTTGCAAACGGATCGAATATACTATAGCAGTGGTGAAGATCTATGGTTTAGTGCATATTTAGTGAATGGAAAAGGTACAAGTTTAACCAGTACTAGCAATAATTTGTATGTTGAGTTGATTAATCCTAACACAACAACCATCGATCGTAAAATTATCCGCTTAGATGGAGGTTTAGGTAAGGGCGATTTTAAATTGAAGGATACCTTGCAAGCGGGATGGTATTATATTAGAGCATATACCAATTGGATGCGTAATTTTGGTGACGATTTTATTTTTCAAAAGAAAATATACATCACGAATACGCTCAAAGATTCGATAAAAAGAGAAGTAAAGCATACAAATTCTAAAAAAGCTATCGCCTTTTTTCCAGAAGGAGGTAACTTAGTTGAGGGTGTAACGTCTATTGTAGCTTTTAAAGCTAATGATGAGTTTGGCAATGGATTATCATTAACTGCAAGCGTAATATCTTCAAAGGGCGATACGATTACTACGTTTCAAAGTACCGAAATGGGAATTGGTATTTTTACGTTTATGCCCTTAGCCAACGAGGATTATAAGGTTGAAGGAACATATAATGATGAAAAATTCACTTCCGAACTACCAACTGTATTAAAAAAGGGTTTTTCGTTGCACCTCATCACAGATTCGGTAACAATAAAGGTTGCGATAAGTACAAATGAACTTTCGTTTAACGAATTACAAGGCAAACCCTTTTCCATTGTAATTAAACATGCTGGAGATAATGTGTATACAGGTTCGTCAAACTTAACAAAATCTGCGATTTCGATTAGTATTCCAACTAAGGGTTTACCAGTAGGCCTAGCCGTTTTAACGTTAATCGACCATTTAGGGAGACCGAATTGTGAGCGATTGGTGTATATACAATCTGTTAATAATATCAACTTTACAGTTAATTCAAATAAAACAACGTATAACTCTAGAGAGAGAGTTACCCTAAATATTAAGGCAAGCGATTATCTTGGCGTACCTGTTAAGACAGTTTTTTCGCTTTCAGTAGTTGATGGACTAATTACAAACGATGCCACTAGTATAGTAAGTTATTTAACACTTCAATCTGAATTAAAGGGGGAAGTAAAAGATGCAGATCAATATTTTGATCCTCAGAACCTAGGAAGATTTAAGCAATTAGATTTGTTGTTATTAACCCAAGGTTGGAGGGAATATATATGGAGAAAACTTAATGATTCAAGTCTTTCGGTTAGTTTTATGCCTGAACCCGGTATCACTATCAAAGGCTCTGTAAGAGAAAAAGTGGCCAATAAGCCCATGCTAAATATGAACATCACGCTGTTTGGATCTGATTTTATAGGAAATAAAATTTATCTTACCAAAACAGATGCTAGCGGAAATTATTTTCTCGATGGGTTAAACTGGTATGGAAATCAATCAGTAAAATTATCTTCACAAGATGCTAGGGCTAAAAAAGGAGGCTGGTTACAAATCGATACGCTGTTTAAACCCCTGACAATGAAAATTAGAAAAACCAGTCCACTACAACTCCACACTCATTTAGAAGCAGAAATTGGTAAAAGAATAGCATACAATAGGACCTATAAAAGGGGCGATTCAATTTTATTAGACGAGGTTAGCGTTGTAGGTGTAACCAATAAATTGGATTTGTTTAAAGAAAGGTTGATTTCCTTTGGCTACAAAGATCAGGTATATAACATTACTGCCGCCGATTACAACTATAAGGGTCTTGAGCATTTTTTATTGAACAGGGCTGAAGGTGCGATGCCGATTGATGATGGGGACTCTTTGGGAAATGAAGGCGTCGTATTTATCGCCCAAGGAAAAAAAGTTAGGCCTACACTTATGATAAACAATAAAGACGATACACAAGATCGTTTAGATTATTACAGTTTAACCATGGATCAAATTAATCAGGTTGTCATCAAACACATGTTAAATAGTGAAGGTCAAGACAGGTTTGTAATTAGCTTAAATGTAAAGGATAGTGCTTTACGCGGACCTAGTCTTAATCTCTTAAATATTAATCTAAATGGATATTATACCGCAAGGACTTTTTATTCTCCAAATTACCCTATAAATCCGACCAATATCAAGGATTTACGAACCACTGTCTTTTGGGTTCCACTCGTAAAAACAAACGATAAAGGTGAGGCGACGATTTCTTATTTTAACGGGGATAATACGGGAAATATGATAATTAAATCTAATGGAATTACAACAAATGGTGTAGCGGTTTCAGCAAAATCAATCTATAAAGTTCAATAATATGAGTAAGGTGTGGATTTTGCCCAATTATCCAGATAAAGAATAGTATTTGTATAACATGGTAAGTAATAGAACCGAATTAAGCGATTTGAGTAAAATGCAGCCTGAAAAAGTACAAGAAATGATCAATTTATACCAAAATTGGGCACAAAGCGCTAATGTAATTTCGTTTGAAAAATTAATTGCAAAAAAGGCGAAGGCTTGTAACGACTTGTGCAGGATTGTACAGGAGAGTTAAACCCAATATTATTTGCATTTTGTCCTACCAAATTACTAACCAAATAGAATATGTATCGCACGCTCTTTAAATCTTCGATCTTATTTGCCTTTTTCATGGCGATGTGTGCGACATTGTTCGCTCAACGACAAATGGAAAAGCTAAATCGAGGAATGATCGCCATGAGACAAGGAACCGACTCAGTATATGTAGGCTGGCGCTTGTTAGGTACCGAACCCGATGATATTTCTTTTAACCTTTATCGTAAAACAGGCACGAAAGAAGCCATAAAACTTAATAAACTGCCTATTACGAAAAGTACAAATTATATAGATACGCAAGTAGATTTTGCTTTTTCACAAGCCTATTTTACCAAAGCTATACTTCAGGGCATAGAACAAGCGGCAAGTAAATTATTTGTACTGCCAGCCAATGTTGCTTCAAAACAATATTTAGAGATCGATTTAAAAACAATATCAGGCTACACCCCAAACGATATGTCTATCGGCGATTTGGATGGCGATGGTGAATATGATCTAGTTTTACACCAAGCCGGACGTGGACGTGATAACGCATCAAACGGCTTTACTGATCCTCCTATATTTCAAGCTTATAAATTGGATGGCACTTTTTTGTGGCAAATTAATTTGGGGAAAAATATTCGCGAAGGAGCTCATTATACTCAATTTATTGTGTACGATTTGGATGGGGATGGCATTGCAGAGTTTGCCTGTAAAACGGCAGATGGTACAGTTGATGGAAAAGGAAAAGTGATTGGCGATTCGACGAAAAATTGGGTCAATAAAAATGGGAAAATTTTAGATGGCCCTGAATTTTTTACCATTTTTAGTGGGAAAACGGGAGAGGCCTTATCCACTACCGCTTACCTTCCCGCAAGAGGGGATATTAGTGGTTGGGGTGGAAAGGGTGGTAACGGCAAGAACGATTTTACGGGGAATCGTGTAGATCGATTTAATGCATGTGTAGCATACTTAGATGGTATTCGACCAAGTATCATCATGTGCAGAGGCTATTATGGCCGTACTGTTTTAGCAGCTTGGGATTGGAGAGATGGTAAATTAACTTCACGCTGGGTTTTCGATACAAAGGATGGTGACAATCCATACGCTGGGATGGGTAACCACGGCTTAAGCGTAGCGGATGTGGATAGCGATGGGAAAGACGAAATTGTGTATGGTGCTATGGTGGTTGATGACGATGGTAAGGGACTTTATACAACGGGTTTAAGACATGGTGATGCTTTACATGTTTCTGATTTGGATCCAGATAACCCAGGTTTAGAAGTTTTTGGTGTTCACGAAATTGAAGAAGGAACAAAGGGCTTCGGTGCAGCAGTTTACGATGCAAAAACAGGAAAAATTTTATGGAAAGGCTCTGAAGATGAAGATGTAGGTAGAGGCGTGGCCGATAACATAGATAAAACCCGCACTGGTGCACAAATGTGGTGGGCAGGCTCTAATGGCCTATTCGATATGAAGGGAAATCGTGTGGGCGAACAGCCACGTTCTACTAATTTTTTAATTTATTGGGATGATGATTTATCCCGTGAGCTCTTAGATGGAAATCATATAGACAAGTATAATGGAGGTCGGCTATTTACCGCCAATGGCTATTTATCAAATAATGGGACAAAATCTACCCCAGCTTTAAGTGCCGATCTTTTTGGTGATTGGCGTGAAGAAGTAATTTTCCGCTCTTATGACAATAAAAGCTTGAGGATTTATACCACCATCATTCCAACGCAACACCGTACTTATACCTTAATGCACGATCCGCAATATCGTTTAAGCATTGCCTGGCAAAATATTGGCTACAACCAGCCTCCGCACACTGGTTTTTATTTCGGAAATGGAATGAAAAAAGCACCAAAACCTAACATCATTTTAGTAGAACAAAAAAAGTAATGAAAACTAAAAAACACAATTATTTTATAATCTTAGTCATCCTATCATTCATACATGTAACATCCTTAGCACAAGTAAGGGTCATCATCAACTTTGATAAAAATTGGACTTTTATTCAGGAAGATGCCAAAGATGCGATTAAGCCAATATTCGACGACTCGAAATGGCGTAAATTAGACGTTCCACATGATTGGAGCATCGAAGGAGCTTATGATAAAGCAAATCTAACCGCCAGAGGTGGAGGCTACCTCCCTTCAGGAATTGGCTGGTACCGCAAAAAATTTGTGCTCGATGAAAAACTGGCAAAAAAGAAAGTAGTGATTGAATTTGATGGTGTAATGGCAAATAGTGATGTATATATTAACGGTCATCACCTAGGCAAACGTCCTTATGGTTACATTAACTTCACATACGACCTAACCAAGCACTTAAATTTTGGGAAAGGAAATACAAATGTAATTGCCGTTAGAGCTGAAAATGCGGTACAACCCGCCTCTCGTTATTATACCGGAGCGGGTATTTATAGGCATGTTCGTTTACTAACTACCGACCTAGTCCATATTGATAATTATGGTGTTTTCATTACTACAGAAGATGCTACAGCTGCAAAAGCAACGATTAAAGTGCAAACAAATGTGGTAAACGAGTCGTTAAAAACCGCCCAAATTGCCATCGAAACTACTATTTTAGATCCAAGTGGTAAAGTAGTTAAAACTACTCAAAGCAAGCAAAATGTTGCTACTGGTCAAGCTTTCAATTTTACACAAGATATTATAGTTGCCAATCCAAAACTTTGGGATTTAGAGAGTCCAAACTTATACAGCGCCTTATCTAAAATCAGTATTGCTGGAAATGTGATAGACGATCAGGTAAATACTTTTGGAATTAGGGCATTTAAGTTCGATGCGGCCACTGGTTTTTGGTTAAACAGCAAGAATTTTAAATTAAAAGGTGCTTGTTTACATCATGATGGTGGAGCAGTTGGTGCCGCAGTTCCATTAGCAATATGGGAATACAGGTTAAAATTATTAAAAGAAGTGGGTGTAAATGCCATTCGTACAGCCCATAATCCAGTTGCGGCAGAGTTTTTAGATTTATGTGATCGAATGGGTTTTTTAGTGATGGACGAAACTTTCGATACTTGGAATTCGGCTAAAAACAACGGAGAAAAGGGTTATAATCAATTTTATACCGAGTGGTGGGAGCGAGATACTCGTGCTATGGTGGTGCGTGATCGTAACCATCCATCTATTGTGATTTATAGTGTTGGAAATGAAATTCACGACGATTTAAATAGCCCAGTAGGTTTTAAAAAATACAAAGACCAACAAGATTTGGTACACCTTTTAGATCCTAGTAGACCGGTAACGATGGCCTTATTTCGCCCTGCGAATTCAAAGGTGTACACCAATGGTTTTGCAGAGATTATGGATCTTGTAGGCCAGAATTATCGCGAAAATGAATTGGTAGCCTTACATGAGGCGAAGCCGAATTTGAAAGTAATCGGTACAGAAAATACACATGTATCAGTTCAATATCTTGCTTTAAGAGATAATCCTTTCATGGCAGGTCAGTTTTTATGGACAGGTTTTGATTACTTGGGAGAAGCAGACTGGCCTCAAATTACCAACGGACAAGGGCTATTTGATCGTGTGGGCAACTGGAAGCAACAAAGTTTACAGCGACAAAGTTGGTGGGCCGAACAACCTGTAGTTCACATTGTTAGAAAGGAAGATAATGCAGGCGCAGGTACATGGGTAAATAACTGGACGCCAACGGATTTCGATACCTATGATGATGCAAAGGTGGCAGTATATAGTAATTGTACAGATGTAGAACTATTTTTAAATGAAAAATCATTAGGTTCCAAAACAAAGCCAGCCGATGATTCACCACGCGCATGGGATGTTACTTTTGAAAAAGGTACGCTGAAAGCGATTGGAAAAAACAACGCAAAAGTGGTGGTAAGCGAAGAGTTTAAAACTGCAGGTAAACCTGCGAAAGTGGTCTTAAGCGTGAATAAAAATTATATAAACAATACTTGGGATGATGTAGCATTTGTTACGGCAAAGGTTTATGATGCAGATGGTAATTTTTGTCCAAATGCTGATGAATTAATTAAATTTAATATTTCGGGAGCAGGTTTTATTACAGCGGTTGATAATGGGAATATTGCAAGTCACGAAATGTATAAAGCTACACAACGACATGCATATCGGGGAGTTTGTATCGCCTTGGTTAAAGCAAATCAACCTTTGGGTAAAATAACAGTCAAAGCAACAGCTGATGGCTTGGTAGAAAGTTCAATAAGTTTAGAGATAAAATAAATGAAATTAAAATTAATTTTTATAATTGTAGGAATCATCACGGTGATTTCCTCCTTCGCTTTTATTGCCCAACGCAAACCAACATTACACACCATCGGCGATTCGACCGTGCGCAATTCGAACAAAGAGACTTGGGGCTGGGGAACACCAATTGCGGCATTGTTCGATACCACTAAATTACACGTAGAGAACAATGCGATGGCGGGAAGAAGCACTAGAACATTTTTATCAGAGGGAAGATGGGATAAAGTTTTAGAAAGTTTAAAATCGGGCGACTTCGTAACCATGCAATTTGGACACAATGAAGGAAGTGTTCCCGATACTACAAAAGCGGGTAGAAGGGGAGTGCTAAGAGGTATTGGCAAAGAAACCAAAGAATTAATTTGGCCAGATGGAAAGAAAGAAACAGTTCATACCTATGGATGGTATATTAGAAAATTTGTTCGCGAAACCAAAGCCAAAGGTGCTATTCCGATTGTAGTATCAATGATTCCTAGAAATCAGTTTAAGAACGGTAAAGTTGTACGTGCTGATAAAGATTTTGGGAAATGGGCTGCAGAAGTAGCAAAAGAAGAAAACACTTTTTTTATAGATTTGAACAAAATTACAGCCGATAAATATGATGTCATGGGCGCAGAAAAAGTAAAAACTTTTTTTCCGGGTGATCATACCCATACAAACCTACAAGGAGCTATAGTGAATGCCGAATCGGTAGTTGAAGGGCTAAGAGGAGTTAAGGGTTGCCCATTGAATACATACTTACTTAATTAGGGAATAGGGGGTTAACTATAGCGCTATTTGCAATGCTCAAAATTTACATATAGATAGAATTTATACCTCTATAGATAAAATCTAATCATGGTATTGAAACCTATAAGTAAGGACCCCATCCATTCCCATTTTCCCATTTCCAAAAAAAACAAACGAATGAAAAAATTAAATCTTAGTCTTGTTACCGCATTAATCATCCTTTCTTCCTGCATCGTATTAAAGCAAGCAGATAAACCAACACTTTTTCTCATCGGCGATTCGACCGTTAAAAATGGCAAGGGGAATGGCGATGGTTCTTTATGGGGCTGGGGTAGTTTTATTTCCGAACTTTTCGATACGAATAAAATAACGATCGAGAATAATGCTTTAGGTGGAACAAGTAGCCGTACATTTCAAACCAATGGCTTATGGGAACCGGTTTTGTCCAAAATTAAAAAGGGCGATTTTGTAATGATGCAGTTTGGTCATAATGATGGCAGTGCGCTAGATGATACCGCTCGCGCACGTGGAACCATAAAAGGCATCGGTACAGAAAGCAAAGAAACCTATAATCCAATCAAGAAAAAGCAAGAAGTAGTGTATACCTATGGCTGGTACCTCCGCAAATTTATCAATGATATTAAAGCAAAAGGTGCAACCCCAATTGTATGTTCGCCAATTCCACGTAATCCAGTTAAGGATGGTTTAGTAGTATTGGGTAACGATAGTTATGCGAAATGGGCCGAAGAAATTGCCAAAGCAGAGAATGCAGATTTTATTCCTTTAAATCAGTTAATCAAAGATAAATATGGGGTATCGAATACTGATATGGTTAGAACCTATTTTACTGAAAAGGACCATACCCATACGAACGAAGCAGGAGCAAAATTAAATGCAGAAATGGTTGTTAAAGGTTTGAGAATGCTAGAAAATTCGAAACTTAAAGCTTATTTAAAATAAGATGCAACCTCAACCAAAAAGTAATCCTCCTATCACAAATATTTTACTTTTATTAATATTAAAATAAGTAATAGACAATATATACAGGACACTGCAGGTTGCCCATATCTATATTTAAACTTATTATAGTAGCTTAAATCAAATTTTTGCGTATTGAGATGCTGATAAATATAATTAAGCTAAAAAAACGGCTGGTTTTCGCTGTTTGTATACTTACCCTGTTTTCTACAACTTTATATGCCCAAAGCTTATCTTTAAAAGGAAAGTGGCGCTTTAAAATAGATGCTAAAAGCGAAGGCTTAAAAGCAAAATGGTTTTCGACTGTTTTATCTGAAACCATTAATTTGCCGGGTTCTATGTCCGAAAATTTAAAAGGGAATGAAATTACTTTAAAAACACAGTGGACAGGAAGCATTTACGATAGCTCTTATTTTTATAATCCGGGTTTAGCGAAATATCGACAAGCTAATAATCTAAAAATCCCTTTTTGGCTAACACCTGCAAAACATTATATTGGTATAGCGTGGTATCAAAAGGATATTCAGATTCCAGTAAACTGGAAAGGGAAAAGAATTGTTCTATCCCTAGAATACCCCCATTCAGAAACAAGAGTGTGGATTGATGATGTTGAAATTGGAACACAATACACCTTCGTAGTCGCGCAAAATTTTGAAATCCCTACAAACATAAAGCCAGGTAAACACACCATTACCCTTCAAATTGATAATACCATAAAGGCAATTAATGTTGGCAAAGATTCACATAGCTTAACCGATCATACCCAAGGAAATTGGAATGGGGTGGTTGGTAAAATGGAATTACAGGCGGGTTCTTCAGTTTATGTTGAGGATATACAAGTGTATCCAGATGTGAAACGGAAAGTAGCGAAGGTTAAAATTCGATTAAAAGCCAATGGAAATGATTACTCGATCGGAACAATTACTTTATCGGCCTCAAGTTTTAACACCAAGCAAATAATTAATATAAAACCATTAATAAAAACTTACGTCATCACCAACGGTGTGGGCGCATTAGAAATAGAATTGCCAATGGGTGATAAAATTGCCACTTGGGATGAATTTGATCCTGCACTTTATCGCTTAAAAGTATCGTTAAAAAGCAAGGATGGGAAAAAGGATGAAAAACAAGTCCAATTTGGAATGCGCGAATTTAAAGCGGTAGGCAGAAGTTTTGAAATAAATGGTCGACCAGTTTTTTTACGCGGTACTGTAAATAATTGTGAATTTCCATTAACGGGGTATCCTGCAATGGATGTAGCAGCTTGGGTTCGAATTTTTAAGATATGTAAGGATCATGGCCTTAATCACATGCGTTTTCACTCATGGTGCCCACCCGAAGCAGCATTTATTGCGGCTGATTTGATTGGCTTTTATTTGCAGCCCGAAGGTCCGAGTTGGGCTAATCATGGTTCGTCTATCGGTAATGGACGTCCAATAGACCAGTTTATCTATGATGAAACGAATCGTATGAGCAAAAACTATGGTAATTATGCCTCTTTTTGTATGATGGCTTATGGCAACGAACCTAGCGGAAAGCAAGTAGAGTACCTTACTAAGTTTAACGACTACTGGAAAGCCAAGGACTCCAGAAGAATATATACAGGAGCATCAGTAGGTGGCAGTTGGCCGATAATTCCCAATAACGAATTTATGGTTAGAGCGGGTGCTAGGGGGCTAGATTGGGGACGTAAACCTGAAAGTATCTCCACTTACGCTAAACAAATAGAACAATTTACGGTGCCTTTTGTGGCTCACGAAATGGGGCAATATTGTGTTTTTCCTAACTTTAAAGAAATTAAAAAATATACAGGCGTTTATCGAGCAAAAAATCTAGAGCTTTTTGAAGAGGATTTAAAAGACCATGACATGGCCAATCAAGCTGAATCGTTCTTAATGGCATCTGGAAAACTTCAAGCTTTATGCTATAAGAATGAAATTGAAAAAGCATTAAGAACGCCAAATTATAATGGTTTTCAATTGTTATCGTTAAATGATTATCCCGGGCAAGGAACAGCGTTGATTGGTGTATTAGATGCTTTTTGGGATGAGAAAGCATACATTAAGGCAAATGAATTTAAACGCTTTTCGAATAGTACAGTACCCCTAGCTAAAATGCCAAAATTTGTGTTTACAAATGATGAAACCATGGAAGCTGATGTAGAGGTTGCGCATTTTGGAAAAAAAATCATGCAAAATGCAAAATTATCGTGGAACATTAAAGATGAAATGGGTATTATTTTAAGTAAAGGTAATTTTATACCTAAAACATTGCCTGTAACGAATTGCATCCAAATAGGGCAAATTAAATTTGCCTTAAATCAGATCAATAGAGCAACAAAATTAAAACTTGAAGTAGTAATAAATGGAACTGAATTTGTTAATGACTGGGATTTTTGGGTATATCCAAACACACTTCCTGTTGTAAAGACAGATGTATACTACACCACTAGTTTTGATGATAAAGCAAAAGAAATATTAGAAAATGGCGGTAAAGTGTTTTTAAATGCGGCTGGCAAAGTGGTGAAAGGAAAGGAGGTGATTCAAACTTTTTTACCAATATTTTGGAATACTTCTTGGTTTAAAATGCGCCCACCGCATACCTTAGGGATTGTGATTGATCCTAAAGACCCAGCACTTGCTGAGTTCCCAACGTCTTACCACAGCGATATGCAATGGTGGGAAATTGTAAATAAAACACAAGTAATGAATTTGGAGGATTTTCCAAAGGATTTTAAACCCATTATTCAACCCATTGATACTTGGTTTTTAAATCGCCGCCTAGCTATGGTTTTTGAAGCCAGAGTGGGTAAAGGCAAACTGATCGTGTCGAGCGCTAATTTATCATCAGATTTAAGAGGAATGCCGAGTGCAAACCAGCTTTATTATAGTTTGCAAAAATATATGGTTTCAGATACATTTAACCCCAAATTCGAAGTCACATTTAACACCATTCAAGACCTTTTCGTAACCCCTTCTAAACAACAATTCGAAACGTTTACCAAGGATGCGCCTGATGAATTAAAAACGAAACCGAAAACGAATTAATACAGTTTGTCAAACTTATAAAGATTGACAAACTTAACACAGAAAATTTTATGAAGAAAGCAATAATTCTTATCACAACTCTATTTTTATTTATTACGGCAACTATTTTTGCCCAAAAAATCCCATCAAAAAAAGAGTCTATGAAGGTGATGAAAGCAACCAATACCTATTTTATGAACAAATGGCCTGATGCTGGGAAGTCAATCTTCACCAATAAAGAAAGGCCTAGTAACATTTGGACAAGAGCGGTGTATTACGAAGGTTTAATGGCTCTATATCAATTAAACCCAGATAAACAATACTATGATTATGCCCTTCAATGGGGAGAAAAACACAAATGGGGATTAAGGAATGGCATCCAAACCAGAAATGGAGATGACCAAGCTTGTGGACAAACTTTTATCGATTTATATAACATCGACCCGAAACCTGAACGCATAAAAGACATTAAAGCGTCAGTGGATTTGATGATCAAATCGGGTAAGGTTAGCGATTGGACTTGGATAGATGCCTTACAAATGGCAATGCCAGTTTTTGCTAAATTAGCTGTGGTATATAAAGACGATGCCTACTACGAATACATGTATAAAATGTACATGCATACTAAAATGATTGAAGGCGGTGGCTTATACAATGCAAAAGATGGTTTGTGGTGGCGAGATAAGGATTTTGTGCCTCCTTATAAAGAACCCAATGGTAAAAGTTGCTACTGGTCTAGAGGTAACGGCTGGGTAGTTGCCGCTTTAGTTAGGGTGTTAGAAATTATGCCTGAAAATGCCCCGCATAGAGACGAATATTTAAAAACCTATAACGAAATGATTAAAGCTTTAGTGCCTTTGCAACGACCTGATGGTTTTTGGAATGTAAGTTTAGTAGACCCCACTCATTTTGGTGGGAAAGAAACTTCTGGAACCGCTTTGTTTGCCTACGGAATGGCTTGGGGAGTAAATAGGGGAATTTTAGATAAAAAAGTATATCAACCCATCATTATTAAAGCTTGGAATGGGATGACCAAAGAGGCAGCTCAAAAAACAGGTTTCCTTGGCTATATGCAAGGAACTGGGAAAGAGCCAAAAGATGGGCAACCCGTTACCTACACTAGTATGCCCGATTTTGAAGATTATGGTTTAGGCTGTTTTTTATTGGCCGGAACTGAAGTTTATAAAATGAAGAAATAAAGATGAATTTTAGAAACAGTTTTTGTTTAAATTTAATCTGCGTATTGCTAGGAATATCGAATTTTATTTTAGCGCAAAAAAATAAATCTATTGCTATATCTTATATCAATGTGCCGCTTTCTTTCCCTGTTGTGAATGAGGGAAAATCATCTGCTATTTATATCGACGAACAAGACGCTGAGGTGGTGGGTATTGCCACCGAAGCGTTTAAAAACGACATCAATTTGTTAACGAAAATAAAACCTGTAGTTTTTAAGAATAATTCCTCGTTAAGTGCCTACCCAGTTATTATAGGAACAATCGGGCAATCTTTTTATATTAATCAATTGGCTAAAGCGGGAAAAATAAACAAAGCAACTTTGCTTGGTAAATGGGAAACCTTCTCTATTTCCGTAATCGAAAACCCTTTAAAAGGGGTGAAAAGAGCATTGGTAATTGCTGGTAGCGATAGAAGGGGGACTGCTTTTGGCGTTTTTGAACTTTCGAGAATGCTCGGCGTTTCGCCATTGTACTGGTGGGCAGATGTTAAACCTGCACATAAACCTAGATTATTTGTAACTGCAGGAGAAAATTTAATGGGTCCGCCTTCGGTAAAATATCGTGGTATTTTTATTAACGATGAAGATTGGGGCATACAGCCATGGGCAGCGAATAAAATGGATACTGATGTAAAAGACCTTGGTCCTAAAGCGTATACGAAAATATTTGAGTTGTTGCTACGGTTAAAAGCTAATTACATTTGGCCGGGTATGCACTCTTCTACTAAGGCTTTTTACCACTACGCCAACAACCCGATTATTGCCGACAAATACGGAATTGTTTTAGGTGCAAGTCATTGCGAGCCCATGTTAAGAAACAATGTATTCGAATGGGCAGAGAATTTCGAACACGAATACGGTAAAAAACCGGGCGAATGGCGATACGATTTAAACAAAAATGAAATTGCAACCTATTGGACAGATCGAGTAAAGCAATCCAAAAATTTTGAGTCTGTCTATACAGTAGGTATGCGAGGTATACACGATGGGAGCATGCCCGGACCAAAAGATAAAAATGAAAAAGTTAAGCTTTTAGGTGAAGTGATAAAAGACCAAAGGAATATTTTAAGTGCCAATTTATCGCGACCTATGAATACGGTTCCACAAATATTTTGCCCCTATAAAGAAGTGTTGTCTCTCTATCAGGCCGGTTTAGAATTGCCAGACGATGTAACCATTGTTTGGGCCGATGATAATCATGGCTACATTCGCCAGCTTTCGAATACAGAAGAGCAAAAACGCTCTGGAGGCAGTGGAGTATATTATCATATCTCGTACTGGGGGGCTCCTCATGATTATTTGTGGCTTTCTTCTACTTCGCCTTCTTTAATTTCTTACGAATTAACAAAAGCCTATCAATATAAAGCAGATCGATTGTGGGTAATTAATGTTGGTGATATTAAACCTGCAGAGATGGAAACCCAGTTTGCCATGGATTTGGCTTGGGATGTAACGAAGTGGACCCCTGAAAAGGCGCATCGTTATGCCGAAAGTTGGGCTACCGAAACCTTTGGTGCTCCATTTGCAAACAAAATAGCGGCCATAAAAGCAGTATATTATCGTTTGGCGCAATCGGCAAAGCCCGAACACATGAGCTCTGTTAATTTTACTGATGCAGAAGCGGATCAAAGATTGGACGATTATGAAGTAATTTATAAGGACGCATTAGCCCTAAATGAAAAAATACCCGGAAGCTTAAAAGATGCTTACTTCGAGCTAATTCTTTATCCTGTGGAAGGCGCATATTTGATGAATCAAAAAATACTTTATGCGAAGAAAAGTTTAGCAAATGTCGATAATAAAGCATTATTGTATGCTCAAAAATCAAAAGATGCCTTCGAACAAATTAAAAAAATAACCTTAAAGTATAACGAAGAAATCGCAGGTGGGAAATGGGATGGAATGATGGATTACCGACCACGTAAACTTCCCGTTTTTGATATGCCAAAAGTGGCTACATCAGCAGTTGAAACGAGATCAATTCGAATAAAAGCAGATGCGAGACAATTTATCGGGGCGACCACGTTTGTCGATAAATCATCACCCAATGGTACATCACTAAATATAGTTCCCGGATTAGGCTTAAGTGGAAGAGGAATTTCCGTTTTTCCATTAAATTTCCCCTCGGTTAAAGATAATGAACTCGAAAAAGCTGCATTTGCAACCTATAACGTCATTATAAAAACTGCAGGAGAGCATCATATCGAAGTAAAATGTTTACCTACTCAAGGCGTTATTAAAGGTAGTAAAGTACGTTACGCTATTAGTGTTAATAACGATAAACCTCAAGTTATAAATGTTTCTCCAGCTTCTGAAAATGGCGTCTGGAAACAAAATGTGCTTCAAGGCTTTGCTTCTGGAATAACCAAACATCAAATTACGAATAAAGGCACTATAACCATTAAAATCTATCTGCTCGATCCTGGTACAGTGATCAATCAATTGGAAATACAATAAATATGATTAAATCTTTATCTATAACGTTATTTTTAATGCTAATCACAATAGTTAGCAACGCTCAAACTATTGGTGGCTACACGTCTATGTTTAAAAAAAAGGAAAATATCTTATCAATTTTAACAACAAATGGAGCGGTTAAAATTGAATTTTGTACGCCAGAAATTTTTAGGGTAAGAGCAAGTTGGAATGGTAAATTTGAGGCCGACGAAAAACTAATGGTTAATAATTACAATTGGCCACTAGTAACTTTGAAAGTTGAAGATAAAAAAGATCACTTTTTGTTAAAGACCACCAAACTGATTGTTAAACTCTATAAAAATCCTTTTAAAGTTGATGTATTCGATGCTAAAGGAAAAGTATTGAGTGCCGATCAAAATGGAATGTTAAAAGATGGAAGGGCTGTTATAGTAACTAAGAAATTAGCGGCTGAGGAACATTTTTTCGGCTTTGGTGAACGTATGGATTTTATGGATCGCCGAAGTAAAAAGTTAAATTTAAATGTAGGCAGGGGAAAAGGTTTGCCACATGCTATCGGTGCATATAATATTTTGGAGGCTAATTATTGCCCAATTCCATTTTTCATGAGCACAAAGGGCTATGGCATATTTATGCATAATTCTTTTGCTACAGATTGGGATATGGGGGCAAGCAAAAATGATCAATACAGTTTTATGGCAGTTGACGGGGAGTTAGATTACTATTTTATTTATGGTCCAACTTTCCGTAACATCCTAAATAGTTACACTTCCATCACTGGAAAATCACCAATGTTGCCGCAATTTGCTTTAGGCTTACACGCAGGTACATATAGCGGTGGTACATGGGGATATGAAGCTGAAAGCTCAGATCATTATGTGGTAGAATTAGCAAAAAAATACAGAGAATTGGGTATTCCAGTCGATTTATTTTGGTTAGACTCTACTTGGCGTTTATTTGGCGAAAATGGAGGTAAGGGCGCAACGACTTTCGAGTGGAGAGAGACATTTAAAAATCCAAAATCGATGTTCGATAGCCTTTATGCCATGAATTTTAAAATGGTGGGTTTGCATATCAGGCCGAGATTTGATAATGCTAAAAAATTGAATTTGTTAGATCAAGCACGAGCTAAAGGCTACACATATCCCGAAAATGGTAAACCAGGCGAATTCGTGAATTTCTTCGATTCGACAGCCGTAAAGTGGTGGTGGCAAAATGGGGTGATGAAAGTAGCTAACCTTGGTGCAAAATTCTTAAAAACAGACGAAGGTAGTGCATTTGGTGCATTAGCCAACGAAAGTGAAAAAGTTGGGCCAACAGGAGAAGAAGCCGAAAAGTTACATAATGTTTTTCCAATCGCCTATGCGAAAGCGCCATTTGAAGCGTTCGAAAAATTTAATGGGTTTAGAGGTTTAAATCAAACTCGCGAAGGCTATTCAGGCATTCAACGTTATCCTTATATTTTTGCTGGCGATTGGCCTAGTGAATGGCAATATTTTGCGCCAGTAATTAAGGCAGGATTAAACATAGGCTTGTCTGGCGTAGGTACTTGGGCACATTGCATGGGTGGTTTTGAGCATCAAGCTGATCCAGAATTATACATTCGCTGGGTGCAGTTTGGAATGTTTAGTCCAATAGCATTAATTTTTGGAATGGATCATCCCGGTTACAAAGAACCTTGGAAATACGGAGAAGATGCTCTTCGTAATTTTAAAAAGTACGATTTACTTCGTTATCGCTTATTTCCATACCTCTACACCACAATGCATCAGCAATACGAAACTGGAGTACCAATGATGAGGGCTTTAATATTGGATAACCAAGAGGATGAAAATGTATACGAAATAGCCGATCAATATCTATTTGGCGATCATTTAATGATTGCACCTGTTACTACCAAGGGCGCCATAACAAGATCAGTTTATTTGCCAAAGGGAATCTGGTTTAACTATTGGACTGGACAAAAATACGAGGGCAAAGCATATCACCATGTAGTAGCACCTTTAGATACGCTTCCAATTTTTGTAAAGGGTGGTAGCATTATTCCGATGCAGCCCGAAATGCGCTACAGCGGCGAAAAACCAATTGATGTAATTACGCTGGCCATTTTTCCTTACGGAAAATCGACCTATAATCTGTATGAAGATGATAATTTAAGCTTAAATTATCAGGCTGGGAACTTTTCGCTCACAAAAATTAGCTCCAATTTATTAGGTGTTAACCTAACCCTAAACATTGATGTGCCATTTGGTAAATTTAAACCAAGCGAGCATAGCTACTTAACCGAAATACATTGGGCAAATAACACCCAACCAAAATCGGTTACAGAAAATGATAAAAAACTTATAGCAGTTAACTCAGTAGCAATATTAAGCAGCCAATCTGGGTGGTTTTATGATGTAAAAAGCAAGATATTGTGGATTAAAACAATTGGAAAAAATAATAATGACATTAAACTTAATATTAACCAATGAGAATCGCTTTTAAAATGAAGCTTTTACCTGGCTTTGCAACTGAATATAAAAAACGTCATGACGAAATTTGGACAGAATTATCAGCTTTGCTGAAAGAAAATGGCGTGAGTGATTATACCATTTTTTTAGATGAAGAAACCAACATACTGTTTGCAGTTCAAAAGCAAAATGGTACGTCGTCACAAAATTTAGGTGATACAGCAATTGTACAAAAATGGTGGGCGTATATGGCCGATATTATGGAAACCAACCCAGATAACTCGCCAACAAATAAGAGCTTAATTGAGGTTTTTCACCTAGATTAAAAATTTAAAAATGATTAAAAGAATTTTCCTCCTGCTTCTCATCGGATTAGCGTTAACAAATTTAATTTCAGCACAAACAACAAAAAAAGTTTGGCCAACCATAGAGAAACAAATGAAGCCATGGGTACGTTGGTGGTGGATGGGGAGTGCTGTTGATGAAAAAAATTTAACTAAAAATTTAACATCTTATCAAAAAGCTGGCTTAGGCGGGGTAGAAATCACGCCAATTTATGGAGCGGTAGGCTACGAAAGCAAATATATCGATTTTCTATCTCCAAAATGGATGAGTATGTTACAGTTTACCGTCAATAAATCTAATAGTTTAGGTTTAGGGGTAGATATGAACACGGGTACTGGTTGGCCATTTGGTGGGCCACAGATTAAACCTGAAAATGCAGCGACTAAATTGATCACTCAAAAATATAGCCTCAAAGAAGGAGAGAAGTTAAACGAAGTAATTAAAGCAAAGGAAGTCAAACAAGAGTTTGCGAAATTGCAGGCATTAACTGCTTATGGAAGCAATGGCGAAATCTTAAATCTACTAAGCCAAATAGACGAAAAGGGAAATTTAAACTGGTCGCCAGCCAAAGGTAATTACGAAGTTTATGCTCTTTTTGCAGGTAAAACCAGACAACAAGTTAAACGTGCCGCACCAGGTGGGGAAGGTTTTACGCTTGATCATTTAGATAGGAACTCAGTTGATGTTTACCTAAAACGATTCGATAATGCTTTCGCCAATAAACCACAAGGTATACGTTCATTTTTTAACGATAGCTATGAGGTGTACGGTGCCAATTGGACACCCACTTTTTTTGAAGAGTTTAAAAAGCATAGGGGATACGATTTAAGAAATTATTTAAAGGAATTGGTAGCTGACGATGGAAACAAAGAAACCATAGCAAGGCTTAAATCAGATTACCGTGAAACCCTAAATGATCTTTTATTAAATAACTTCACTAAACATTGGACAACTTGGGCACATAAATATAAATCGTTAAGTAAAAATCAATCGCACGGTTCGCCGGGTAACTTGTTAGATTTATACAGTGCAGTAGATATTCCAGAAACCGAAACATTTGGTTCGAGTTATTTCCCTATTCCCGGTCTTCGCAGAAATGCAGCTGATGTTCGCAATGTTAATCCGGACCCAATGATGAGTAAATTTGCCTCATCAGCCGCACATACCACAGGCAAAATGTTAGTTTCATCTGAAACATTTACTTGGTTAACCGAACATTTTAAAACTTCATTTTCGCAATGTAAACCAGAGGCCGAACAGCTATTCCTTTCGGGTGTTAATCATATTTTTTATCATGGTACATCAAATTCCCCTGCAGATGCAATTTGGCCAGGTTGGCTTTTTTATGCCTCGGTTCAAATGAATCCTACAAATAGCTTATGGCCTCAAATACAAGGGCTTAATAATTATATTACTCGTTGCCAATCAGTACTTCAAGCTGGCAAAGCCGATAATGAATTATTGATCTATTGGCCAGTTTATGATGTTTGGAATAAAGCTAAGGGATTAGACATTGCATTAAAAGTACATGATGTCGACGATTGGTTGCATCCGACTCCTTTTTATAAATTGGCAATTAATTTATCGAAAAGTGGATATGCGTTCGATTTTGCGTCAGATAATTTATTGGCTCAGTCGGCTATAGAAAATAGCTTATTTAAAACAGCCGAAAATTCATCGCCCTATAAAATACTTATTGTGCCAAAATGCGACATGATGAGTTTAAGTACCTTAAATAAAATAATTGAGATGGCCAATGCAGGAGGAACAATTATATTTCAAGAATTGCCTAAAGATGTGCCGGGTTTAAGTAATTTATCTTCAAGACAAAACCAATTAAAAATTACCTTAACTAAGTTAAAATTTGTGGAGGTGGCAAATGGTATTAAACAATTAAAAATAGGAAAGGGGCAGATTTTTCTAGCCAACGACGTTCAAAATGCATTACAATTCAAATCCATAAAAAGAGAAGAATTAACCGATTCTGGATTGCAATTTATCCGCAGAACGATAGTTGGAGGAAAGTATTATTATGTAGTGAATCATACTTCTGAGCCAATTGATGCCTATTTACCAGTAAATGAGAATGGAAAGGTAATGTTTATGGATCCACAAAGTGGTGCATATGGTTTAGCGGCTACAAAATTAGAAAATGGTCAATTTAAAACCAGATTCCAGTTAAAATCAGGCGAAAGCATGGTGTTGAAGATCACTAAAGAAAAGCCTTTAATTACTAATTTATGGGCTTATTTAGAAAAGCCAACAAATAGAATAGCACTAACCAATCCTTGGGATTTACATTTTACGGAAGGTGGACCAGAATTGCCTGCAGATCAGAAATTGGATCAATTAACCTCGTGGATAGATTTAGCAGATATCAAATTACAGTCCTTTTCGGGAACAGGGGTGTATACCACGACGTTCAACCTGCCTATTAAAAATGCCAAAGAATACGTACTCAACTTAAATCAGGTTGATGAAAGTGCTCACGTTTATATCAATGGGCAAGATGTAGGTATATTATGGAGTATTCCGTTTGAGGCAAGAATAGGGAAGTACCTAAAAGCGGGTAATAATTCAATAAAAATTGAAGTGGTAAACTTAATGGCCAACCGCATCCGCAATATGGACATTAATAAAATTAAATGGAGAAATTACCACGAAATAAATTTTGTTGATATAAACTATAAAGATTTCGACGCCTCAAATTGGGATATTATGCCTTCTGGATTGATTGGTCCTGTTTTTATAACCACTTATAATTAATTTTTAGCGCGAATGGGAATGAAAATTAAAAGGTTTTTAATCAACTAAATCGATTTAAAAGAGTCTTTTTAGTAAAAAAAAATATGATAATATTTTGCAATAAAATGACAGGATAGTACAGGATGGGGGTTGAAAAATTAAATTTTACATTTAAAAAGTCAAAACAATAACAATTAAACCAAATATAATTTAATCCACTGTATGAAATAATTCTACCAGCAATCTGAATCAAATTTTGATTTTACAATTCTCGTTGATTAAGAATTTCTAGTTTTTTATTTCAATTTAAATCAAGGTATTTTATTTATTACTAATAAATGCTTTGATTATTTTTTTAAAATTTTTTAATCGTCAATTTGACGTTTATTTATTTGAACATAATTTAAAAAAGAAACATAATAACCCCTTAACTAAATATAAACTAACGTCGTTATTACTAAGTATGAAATAAAATCTACGCCTATCTTAATTTATTTTGTTTTTACAGGTCTTTTTGATAGGTGCTGATGGTATCTTTTATGCTTGAGGTGATAGTCGTTTTATTCAATAAAATTGCTATGATTAAATTTGTGTTAAAACCTTTAATCGTCATATTGACGCTTATTTTTTTTCTAACTGGCTGCAGGAAAAAGGAATTTGATGAATTTTATGGAAGACCCGAAACACTTGGAGATCCTATTTATCAACAACTTCAAGGAAAGGGAACTTTCACGAAGTTCTTGGATTGTGTGGATAAAGCGGGTTATAAGGAAACCTTAAGTGCCGCAGGCTCATTCACCGTTTTTGCGCCAAATGATGCTGCTTTTGCAACTTATATGGTAGAAAATGGCCTATCGGCAATTAGTGTCGACTTAGCGTCTGCTATTGTTAGATATGCGATGAGTTATGACGGTGAGAAAATTGAACGTTTAAGTGATAATTTAACGGCTAAGGGGTTTATAAAAAATGTAGGTTTTAGGCGTCGAACGGTTTATTATGATTTTGTTTATGATGGTGTAGATGTTGATGGGAAAGCCATTAAAGTGATTGCATCAAACCGTAACGGAGCTTACTTAGCTGCAGATTTTAACAGCAAAAACATTCCTTTTTTCTTAAGTCCGTTTATGGGCTTCACTGGTATTTCTGCGATAGATTATAATTATTTCTACCCAAATACAGCTTTTACAGGGAAAAATGTAGGTGGGGCAAAAATAATTGAACAAGATATCGTTGCCGAAAATGGAGTTATTCATATTATTGATAAGGTTTTAACACCACCTCAAAGCATTGATCAATATGTAAATTCAAAACCTCAATACAGTGTATTCAAATTTTTATTGGATAAATATGTTACCTATCAATTAAATACAGAAATCACAAATCGTTATCGAATATTAACTGGAAAGGGGGATAATGTATATGTGAAGAGTTATAGTGCGCTGTTGCCATTTTCACCAAATAACGAGAACTATCTAAAACTTGACGCAAATGATGCACAAGCAGGAATGTACACCATTTTTGCACCTACAGATGCCGCTGTACAAGAATATTCAAAGGTGCTACTTAAGTATTACAGTAAAGTCTTAAAACCTGGTACTTATAAAGAACAACTGAGCGAGCTTTACTCAATAAGACCAGATATTATTAGAGAATTTATAAACGCTCACCTATTTGTAAATCCGGTTTGGCCAAGTAAGTTTATAACAACTCCGAATTCATTAAATGAAGTAACTAAACTATCTCCATCTAATGTAGTTGATAAACAGTTTTTAAGTAATGGATTTCTATATGGTGTAAATGCTGCTCAAAATTCAAATGGATTTGCCACTGTGTATGGTAAGGTGAATTTAGACCCAACCTTCAAAATTATGAAGCAGGCACTCGATTTTTTTGGTTATGCCATTCCTCCAAAAACAGCTTCATTAAAATATGTGCTCATACCCATTCCTGATGCCACATTAGTTAGTTTAGGTTATTCTTACGATCCGTTTTTCCCTTCAGCACCGATAAGAGGAGATGTTGTTGCGCTTAGAAGAATAATACAAAGCCATATCATTCCATTAGGAGATCGTGCTGTCCCTAATTTTGCTGGCTCTTCTGGTATTTTGGAAACCTCAAATGGAGAATACATTAAATATACCAATGGTAGATTTTCATCGGCAGGTACCGAAGATAATGTAGTTGTATCTGACCAAACTGTACTCATGGACTCGATAGCAACTGCAATTAATGGAGTGGATACCTATGTTTCAAAAATCTTAATGAATACCATTTTGCCAGTAAGTAAGCACATTGAAAAAAATGGAACGCTTCCTACAGATCCATATTATGCATTTTGGCAATACCTTAAAGGTAATGGTAACTTATACAATGCAACTAACGGCGCAATACAGGGTGTAACTGATGGAACAAGTTATACGATTTTTATACCTACCAATGCGGCTATTCAGGCTGCTGTAAATGCTGGTTTATTGCCTAAGCTAGCAAATGGTTCACCAAATTTTACAACTACAAATGCTGTAGAAATCAGTTTAGTAGCAAAATTTCTTCAATGTCATATTATTAAAAATACTGTGGTAAGCGATGGACAAAAAACTGGTTCATTTGAAAGTCTACTTAAAAACGATTCTGGTGATCCAGTAAAGGTTACAATTACTACAAATACAACATCATCACTAACCTTAAGAGATGTGACAAATACCACAGTTAATGTATTGTTAGGTCCAACAGATAAGAGTAATGTACTCTCGAACAGAACGGTTATCCATCAAATTAACACTTATTTAAAATATCAATTTTAATGAAGAAGGTCTCAATAAATAAAAAGTATACACGCGGTATATTCATTTTGATTTGCTGTTTATTCATGTCTATTTTAACAAAAGCGCAAACTCAAACGGTACGTGGTAGAATTATCGATAAAAGTGATAAACAACCAGTTGTTGGAGCTTCTGTGGTTTTGATTGATAAAGATCGTAGGGTGGTTAGAGGAGTTGCATCAGATATTAATGGAAACTATGTACTTCAAGTGGCAGATAAAAGCTATCGCATCATGGTATCTTATTTGGGTTTCAATCCTACTGCGCCAGTGGCAATAGATAAGCCTGTAATTAACTTTCAGTTAGAACCTTCTTCCAGTACCATGAACGAAGTTGAAATTATAGGGAGAGTAAAAACAGGAAATGGAAGTGGCATGCAAATCGATAAACGAGATCAAACTTCATCAACAGTTACCATTGATGCCAAAGAACTAGAAGATATGCAAGCTGCATCAATTGATCAAGCTTTACAAGGCAGAATGGCAGGGGTTGATATTACCGCTAGCACCGGCGATCCCGGTGCGCCAATGCAAATACGTATTCGTGGTACATCGTCTATTAATGGCGCAACCGATCCATTAATTGTTTTAGATGGTATGCCATATGATATTACCATCCCATCTGATTTTAATTTTGCTACCTCAGATGAAAATAACTATGGTCAACTCTTAAATATTGCACCATCAGATATTAAAGAAATTAGCGTGTTAAAAGATGCAGCTGCAACTGCAATTTGGGGTTCAAGAGCCGCTAACGGCGTTCTGGTAATCACCACTAAAAGAGGGTCAATTGGTCCTCCAGCTATCGCTTACAACTCTAAATTCTCTTATTCTAAACAGCCTGGTCCAATTCCAATGCTTAATGGAAATCAATATTCATCGTTAGTATTAGAAGAATTTTATAATGCTAGTCGCCAATTCTCCACTACAGAGTCTGCTAAACAATTCCAATACGATAAAAACGACCCCTATAACTACTACAATTTTAGCAATAACACAAATTGGTTAGATGCGATAACTCAAACTGGATTTTTACAAGATCACAATCTTTCCATTTCTGGTGGTGGCGAAAAGGCCAGATATCGTGCTTCTGTAAATTATTTTCAAAATAGAGGTACAACCATTGGAACAGATTTAGGTCGTATATCGGCAAGAGTAAACTTAGATTATACCGTTTCTGATAAAATTAGATTTAGCTCTGATATCTCTTATACACATATTGATCGACAAGATTTATTTACCAGTGTAATTAGAGACGTTGCTTATAATAAAATGCCAAATCAAAGTATTTATGAATACGATGAATATGGTAATATAACACCAAATTATTTTAGTCCTGCTTCAACAGCGCAGGGAAGTTTTTTTTATGATTTTGACAGAAAAAGAGTTAGTGGGACATTTAACCCTGTTGCAATGGCAAATGCTGCCAATAATCACCAATTGGGTGAGCGTATTACACCAAAATTTAGTTTGCAATACCAAATTATTCCAGAGCGTTTACGCTTAAATGGAAGTTTTATGGTAGACATTAACAACTCGAAGACGAAAATGTTTTTGCCTCAAATTGCAACAGGTAGACCATTTACCGAAGCTGTTGTAAATAATGCTTCTGATGGTGATGGTGATTCATTTAGTATGACTACCAGTATGACCTTAGCATATACGCCGAAAATGAGTAAAAATCACGATATTATTGCTTTCATGCGTTTTGATAGTAATGATAGCCGTAGAACAGGTCAGTATTTATTCTCGTCCAATTCTGCTTCATCTTATCTATCTGATCCTTCAATTGATAGTCGTACTAATTATGCGGGTTCTGCAAGTTCTTCTTTTAGTCAAACAAGGTCAGTTGGTTTATTGGCCAATGTTCAATACAAATATTTAGATCGTTATATTATTAATGGAAGTATTAGGGGTGATGGTAACTCTAGATTTGGATCTCAAAATCGATATGGTCTTTTCCCTTCAGTTTCTGGAAGATGGAGAATTTCTGGAGAAAATTTCATGAAGAAAACCACGAAGTATGTAAACGATTTAAGCTTGAGAGCGAGTTATGGTAAAAGTGGAAACGTTCCCCGTAACGATTATAGCTACTTTAACATTTATCAAAATTACGGTTTCAGTTATTTAGATAATGCTGGCGTTTACTCTACCAATATGGAGCTTACCGATTTGAGATGGGAAACGGTAACCCAATCAAATGTAGGATTAACCTTAAACATGTTTAAGAATAGAATAATGTTCGATTTCGATTTATATCGTAAGCGTACAACCGATCTTTTCTTTTCCAATCCAGGGCTTTCCATTGCAAATTACAACGGATTCAGTACAGTTGATATGAATGTGGGTACACTAGATAATCAAGGGTGGGAAGTTAACATCAACGCAGTTTTGGTTAAAACAAAAAAAGTAAGAGTAGACTTTGGATTTAATATTGCTAAAAACGAGAATATCATTAGAGAAGTTTCTCCACTTTATCCTAGAGAAAACAAAGGGAGAGTAACTGATAATAATGTGTATAAAGTATTTATACAAGAAAATAATCCTTTTGGATCTTTTTATGGCTTCAAGTTTAGAGGAGTTTACAAAGACAGAGAGGCAACTATTGCAACTGACCAAACTGGAAATCAAATTATCGGGCCAAATGGGGATAAAATTTATATGCGTTTTGCCTATCCTTCTATCGATTATGTTTTCCAACCCGGCGATTCGATGTATGAAGATGTTAATCATGATGGAAATATTGATTACAAAGATATTGTGTACTTAGGTAACGGTAACCCAAAGTTATCAGGTGGTTTTGGGAGTAAAATCACCGTTAATGGAAATATGTCATTGGGCTTAAATTTCTCTTATCGCTATGGAAATGATATCATTAACGGTACAAAAATAACCACAACAAATATGTCTGGTTACAACAATCAAAGTACCGCAGTGCTTCGCCGTTGGAAGAAAGAGGGTGATGTAACTGATATACCAAGAGCACTATTTGGTGGAGGTTACAACTGGTTAGGATCAGACAGGTATATTGAAGATGGATCTTTTTTACGATTAAGATCAGTTGTATTAAAGTATGATTTTGCTAAAAATTTGATGAAAAGAATAGGGATAAAATCGTTAAGTACAAACTTAACACTTGAAAATATATTCACATTTACAAAATATACTGGGCAAGATCCAGAAGTTCGAATTAGCTTGAATGGCTTTAATACCGTAATCGACAACAGTACAACACCGCCAATCAAAACAGTGACTTTAGGTTTAACAGCCAATTTTTAATCAGAACGAAACATGAAACGAATTATATATAGTATTGGTGTATTTACACTATTAGTTCTAGGAACTTCGTGTAAAAAGTGGCTCGATTTAGAACCGCGCGATGGAATCACGAATAAAGAATTTTGGAATACAAAAGAAGACGTTTCTGCAGCTTTAGCTGGTTGTTACGCTTCATTTTTGGCGCCACCTCCTGGAGTTGGCGATCGATCGCTGCTCGAATACATGTTCATTTATGGAGAAATTCGTGCTGATATGGTAAGCGCCGGCCCATTTATGACTTCAGAAGAAATAGACATCAGGAATGTAAATATTGTAGCAAGTAATACTTTTACCAGATGGGCATCATTTTACCGTACTATTAATTATTGTAATACCATATTGGATTTTGCTCCAGGTGCTAAAACTAATGATCCAACATTTACTGATGCTACTTTAAATGCATATACTGCCGAAGCCCTTACCTTAAGAAGCATGATGTATTTCTATTTGATTCGAACCTTTGGGGATGTTCCGTTAAAATTAACATCAACAGCTAAAGACACTGATTTAAAAGAGATCGGTAAAACCAAACAAGCAGATGTATTAAAGCAAATTATAGCCGATCTAAAAAAGGCAGAACAGGGAGCCGTTATTACCTATGGTAGCACCAAATTAGATAAAGGTCGAGTAACTAAATATACGGTTAATGCATTATTGGCTGACGTGTATTTATGGATGGAAAATTACACAGATTGTTTGACAGAGTGCCAAAAGGTAATCGACTCACAGCGTTTTGTGTATGTTAACGCAAACTCTGCTTGGTATAACAATGTTTTTTTTAGAGGAACCTCAACAGAAACAATCTTTGAGTTAGATCAACCGATAGGAAATCCATTTTTAACGTTACTAGCGCTTGGTACACGTCGTTACGTTGCATCTCCATTTGTATCATCAGAAATATTTGTTCCAGATAATGTGGATCCAGATAGAATATTTGACATCAGAGATGATGCATTTTACAATTCATCTTTTACTATTTTAAAATATGGTACGGAAAATCCATCTTATGTAAAATGGCAAGCCTATAGAATATCTGATATCATGCTGATGAAAGCAGAGGCGTTGGCATTAACGGGAAATGGTATTGGTGCATTAGCCATAATTGATGAATTAAGGCTAAAACGTTTGGCAGTTATTGCAACACAAATGATTGTTGATCCAAACGACCAAGAAGCAGTTTGTGATTATGTTTTAGCAGAACGTGCCAGAGAATTCGCTTTTGAAGGTAAACGTTGGTTTGATGTCTTGCGCCATGCAAAACGTAATAACTATAGTAGATTAAATATTTTGTTGGATATGGTTGCAAAAACAGTTACACCAACCTTGCAACAATCCGCAATTACCAAATTTAGAGATCCTAATAGTCATTATCTGCCAATATTTGAAACTGAGCTTTTTTCAGATAGTAAACTTAAACAGAATCCATTTTACAATAAATAATTGATATGAAAAAGAAATTAAATAAGAACAAGTTAGCCAGTTTGGTTGCGCTTGGCGCTTTAATGCTGTTTGTTATTCATTCATGTAAAAAAGAAATATATACCCAAACCACAACAGATGATGTAAATATTACAGGATATCTAGAGAAATATCCTGAACAGTTCTCTTTGTTCACTCAAATTTTACAGCGTTCCAAAACCGATGGCTATCTAGGTGCTTACGGTAAGTATACAATGTTTACACCTAATAATGAGGCTGTTATAGCTTGGTTAAAAGCATTAAATAAAACAAGTGTTGAACAAATGACACCAGCAGAATTAAAGGATGTGGTTCGCTTTCACGTGCTTTCAGATACGGTGGCGACAAATAAATTTACGGATGGTAAACTCACTCAAATCACACTATTTGGTCAATATTTACAAACGGGTGTGGTCTTTAAAAACGGGGTTAGCAGTTATGTCGTTAATAAATTAGCTACTATAGTTCAATCAAACGTGAGAACAGGCAATGGGATTATTCACGTAATTGATCGTGTATTAATTCCATCAACAAAAACTTTAGCTGTAACAATTGAAGGTAATGCTAGATATTCAATTTTCACAGAAGCATTAAAAGCGACTGGTTTCTACGATTCGTTAAATTATGCACAAGCAATTGTTCCAGATACAACTCGTCGTTTTCAAACTGTAGTTCTCGAATCTGACTCTGCAATTAGAGCTGCTGGATTTGCAAATTTTGCCGCATTGCGCGATAGATTATCTAAAACAGGTAATCCTCGTAGCCCTACCGATAGCCTTTGGATGTACGTGGCTTACCATATTTCTCCGGGTGCAAGTTACCTACCTGATATTATCTCTACACCTTCTTTAAGCACACTAGTGCCAGGTGAAATTGTGACTACTAAATTGGTGGGAACTAAAGTTTTGTTAAATGACGATGAATTTAATGGGGTAATAGAACCTGGTGTTGAAGTAAATCGGTTATTTAGTGATTTTACAACCTCAAATGGAGTATTGCACGAGTCAAAAAGTTTTTATAAAATTAAACCAAGAGTACCAACTGGTGTTTTCTTCGATATTGGTGATCAGCCAGAATTAAAGGCGCTTTCTGCATGGAGAATACCAGGACAATTTGTAACCTTATTGCAAAATGGTAAATTAATTACGGCAGGGATACGCCTAGATGCTTATCGCTCTGGAACTATTAGTCCAGTTTATACTACTCCGCCACTTCCAATAGATGGGTCTGGTAGAAGTTATGCGAACCGGGATTTGATCCAATTTAACATGACAACCAGCAATACTGCACGTTCGATATGGATTGAGATCAGAACGCCTATGTTGGTAAAAGGAAAATACAAAGTTTGGATTTGTTATACAGTTAATGGAAATGGACCACTTTCACAGTTAGGTATGGATGTGGGGACGCCACAAGAACAATTACTGCCCAACTTGGTAGATTTTACCCAAAATTTAACCAGCTCTGGTGTGGTGACAGCGAATGCGGCACTACCTTCCGCTGATGGATTAATGCTTACCAATGGTTTTAAACGGTACTTGGCAACAACAGCCGATATTCGTGACGGTGTTCCAGGTTTGCAACCTGTTTCAATAAATAACCAATGGTCTAATATGCCGGCAAAATTGGCTGGAGTGGTAGATGTTAAAACCACAGATAAACATTGGATTCGATTTACAACATTGAGGGGAAATCAAAGTAATAATATGAACATCGACATGATCCATTTTATTCCAATAGACGATGATCAGAATTATCCAAGATTTAGTCCGAATGGGTTGATCTATAAAAAACCATAGTTTAACGGCAATATTTATAAAATTAGAACGAATTAAATGATGACTAAAAAATATTTGATATACATCGCCCTAGTCAGTATAGGTACAGTGTTATTTTCCTGTAAGGATGACTGGGAGCAACGAAATGAGGTGCAAAATATAGATAATACGGTAAATCTTTCCCAAAAGTTAATCGCACAACCAAATTTTAGTGTGTTTAACGAATATGTTAAAGCTACAGGTTATGACAAGTTATTGGAGAGCTCTCAAAATTATACCGTTTGGGCACCTACAAATGCTGCTATAGCAGGTTTAGACCCTGCGATAATAGCCAGCCCAACCAAGTTAAAAGATTATGTAGCTAATCACATTGCATTGGCAACTTTTCCAGTTTCGAAAAAAAATGGCGATACAATTCGAGTTAAGCTACTAAATAATAAGTATGCTACCATTATTGGAAGTAAATTTGAAGAGGGCAATATCATAGGGGAGGGTCAATTTGTTAAAAATGGAGTACTACATACTTTGGACCACGCAATGGCTACAAAAGCTAATATATGGGATTATATATTAAACAGTACGGATGCGACCTTGCAAACCAATTTTATTAGTAACTTATCTACTATGGTTATTGATTCTGCAAAGGCAACAATTATTGGTTATAAATCAAACGGTGAACCCATTTTTGCTCCAAATCCGCCAACAATTGCGCGCAATACGTATTGGGTTAATGTGGCCGATTTAAGAGATGAAAGTCAACAGTACACTTATTTTATGCTTCAAAATGCTGCTTTTACTTCCGAAAGCGCAAAGCTGGCCACTTATTATCCAAGTATAGACCCTAATTTCAATTCATCTTTTTATCTGGTAAAAGATTTAACCGTAAAGGGCTTATATCCTGTAAATAAATTGCCTGATACTTTAATATCGGTTGGAGGTGTAAAAGTACCAATTAGTAAAGCAGCCATTGTAAAGTCGTATAATGCTAGTAACGGCATTGTTTACGTTGTGAATGCATTGCCATTTAGATTGAAAGATAAAGTACCAGAATTTAAAATTGAGGGCGAGAAACCATTTGGATTTAGTGCAAACAGAACGGTTTTATACAGAACCAAGCTTGATGATTTGGGTAAGCCTTTTAACGATATTGAAGTTTATAATCATGGCGTTGCCGAGTTCTCCATTTTCTATATTAAACCTAATTTACCTTTTGTAAAATACAAGGTATATGCAAAAGCTATTGCCGGTTTACCGGGCGATTCACAAGTAGCAGCATTTACACAAAGGTTTTTCGTGTATAACACCAGTACAGTTGCCTATACACTTTTCTACACACATTTGGTAAATCCGCTTAGCTATGCCGAAGTGTATATGGGCGAATACACCCCTCAACAATTTGGTCTATTACAGTTTAGATTAACTGCTGCTAACAGCACGGCTAAAGATGTTAGCACTGTTATCTTAGATTACTTACGCTTTGAACCTATTTTACCATAACTATAAATCTAGCTTTCAAAAAGAGAAAATATGTATAATTTTACAACGAATAAGAAATTTTGTTTACTGCTAGTATTCTTACTTACAAGTAGCTTAACCATAAAGGCCCAAGAAGTTGATTTGGTAAAAACTTCAACGGATACTACTACGGTTAAAGCAAATATCAAAACGCTTAGGGGCGAAAAGATAAGCGGAACAATAATAGACGGAAACACCAATAAACCCTTAGTAGGAATAAATATTACGGTTACTAGATTTAGCGCTGCAATAACGGATGATAGAGGTAATTTCACCATTACGGTACCCGACTATAACGCGTCGGTAATCATTTCTGGTGCTGGTTTTCAAACTAAAGTAATACCCGTATACAAGGGTAGAGTGGTAAGTACAAGATTATATCCGCAAAGCTATACTTCTTTGTACAATGAAGTTACAACTCCTTTGGGAACACAAACGCAAGCACGCTCTATACCATCTATTAGTAATGTAGGTTTGCAAGATAGCTGGGCAAGTAATTCTGAAAGCCCTAGCACTTATTTTCAAGGTAAAATGGCAGGAGTAAATGTTGTTAGAAGGTCAGGTACACCTGGTACCGGAGCTGATGTAATGATCCGTGGTTTTAATTCTTTGTACGGCACAAATCAGCCTTTGTATATTGTTGACGGAATGATTTATGATGCAAATGCTTATGGTTTTTCATTAACAAAAGCACATATCAATAATCCACTTCAATTTATAGATGTTAAAGATATTGAAAACATAAGTACTATAAAAGATGCGGCGATTGCAGCTATGTATGGTGCTAAAGCGGCAAATGGTATCGTACTAATTACCACTACTCGCGCAAAAGAGTTGGCTACAAACATTGATTTTTCTGCATATAGTGGGTTTAACGTTAAGCCTAAAAATTTGCCAGTTATGAATGCCGCTGATTATCGACTTTACCTTTCCGATATTTTGAAAAGCCAAGGTTTAAGTAATGCTCAAATTGCTGCAAAGCCGTACATGAATGATAATATTTCTAATCCTGATTATTTTAAATACCACAATGAAACCGATTGGCAAAAGCAAGTGTTAAGAAACAGCTTTGACCAAAATTATTTCTTAAAAGTAACTGGTGGAGATAACATTGCAAAATATGCACTTTCTGCCGCCTATTCCAAAGATAAAAGCGTTATCGATAGTACAGATAATATCAAATATAGTACTCGATTTAATAGTGATTTAAATTTGACGAAAAAATTAACAGGTACAACTAGTCTTTCTTTTACTTATACCGAACAACGTTTAAAAGATCAAGGCATTTCGCCGGCTACTAACCCATTATTTTTAGCGCTTGTTAAATCGCCCTTTATGGCCAGAAACGAAGTTAATGCAACAGGTGCCATTTCCCCGAATTTAGCCGATTATGATACCCTTCAAGTAAGTAACCCTAGGGCATTGATAGAAAATGGATTAAACCTAAAAAAAGCATATCGTTTTTTTGGTAATATCAATTTTGATTACACGTTCAGTAAAGCCTTTAAATTATCGAATCTCACTGGTGTAGCCTATGATAAATTTCAAGAAACGTTATTCATTCCTAGAAAGGGAGTTACCAATGATACACTTTCTAATTATGTAGGCGACAGTAGATTAGGTAGTCAGGTAGGTCGATTTTTTAATGTCTTTAACGATTTAAGATTAACATTCGACAAATCACTTGGAAAGTATAGTAAAATTCACGCTGTAATTGGGACTCGTTTTTCACAGAGTGATAGTGAGCAAGATTTTGCATTAGGGTTTAACTCTGCTACCGACGAGTTAATTAGTATTGGAAATAGTAATGCTGCATTCAGAACGTTTGGAGGTGATATTGGTAGGTGGCGCAGTTTAAATAATTATTTATCTGCCAACTATAGTTATTCCGATAAATATCTTGTTAATTTTTCGATGGCGGTTGATGGTTCTTCTAGGTATGGAAATAAACGCAATCAAGGTTTCCTGAATTTTGAGGATGGATTAAGAATAAATGGTAATCGATTTGCTGTTTTGCCTGCCATAGGTGCTGCATGGATAATCTCATCAGAAGAGTTTATGCGAAATCTTAACCGTGTAGATTTGTTGAAATTGAGAGTTAGCTATGGCTTAACAGGAAATGATGATATTGGTAATTACACGGCTCGTAAGTATTATACTTCTCAAAATATATTAGGAATAAGAGGGGTTATTGTGGGTAATTATGCTAATCCAAATTTGCAATGGGAAACCATGCATAAGTTTAACACAGGTATTGATGGTTCATTTTTTGGAGAACGTTTAAGCATAAGTTTAGATTACTGGATCAACAGCACTAAGGACATGTTAACCTATCAATTGGTTAATTCTTTAGCAGGTACGGCATCTTACCTCGCTAACAATGGTGGTATGCAAACCAATGGTTTAGATCTTGCCATAAATGGTAGATTACTGAATACACAACTGAAATGGGATGTTGGCTTAACATTAGGGACAGCTGAGAATAAAATAACCGGTTTACCAAATGGAAATAGTGTAGTAACTACTTATGCTGATGGCGCTTACTTAACTCAATTAGGGCAATCTGCCAACCAATTTTATGGTTATAAAACCAATGGTGTATTTACAACAGATGCAGAAGCTACTACCGCAGGCTTATCTATCCGTAATGATTTAGGTGTATTGGTTCCATTTGCAGGTGGAGATATTAGATTTTCCGATTTAAATGGCGATAAAGTAATCGATGATGCAGATAGAACCGTAATAGGCAATCCAAATCCAGATGTATTTGGAAGTTTCAATAATACATTTACCTATAAAAATTGGAGTTTGAATGCATTATTCACTTTTGTGAGTGGAAATGATATTTATAACTACACCAGAGCGCAATTAGAATCAGGTAGCACATATTACAATCAAACCGATTTAATTCGAAACAGATGGAGAGGAAATGGCCAAGTTACAGATATCCCAAAGGCAAGTTTTGGCGACCCAATGGGTAATGCTAGGTTTTCTGATCGTTGGATTGAAGATGGTTCTTATCTTCGCTTGCGAACCGTTAGTTTAACTTATAATGTGCCCCTAAAATCGAAATCATTAAAGTATGCAAAGGTTTATGCAACTGCTAATAATGTGTTTACACTAACCAATTACCTTGGTTACGATCCAGAGTTTGCAGGATCAGGTGGTCTATTCACACAAGGTGTAGATATTACGCTCGAACCTCAGTTTAGGTCGGTTCAGTTAGGTGTTAGAATTGGATTATAATTTTAGAAAAATATACTCATGAAGATGAATTTAAATAAAAGAATTGCTGCACTTTTGATGTTAAGTGTTTTAATGATAGGATCTTGGTCGTGTAAGAAAATGTTCGATGTAGCTCCAGAAGATAAATTGGATAGCAGCAATGCCTACAAAAACGTAACCGATGCAGATGCAGCTGTAATGGGCATCTATGGTCAGTTTTTACAATTACATAAACTCTATATCCTTCAAAATGAATTGCGTGGAGATTTAGTAGATGTAACGGCAGGTGCAAGTTTAGAATTAAAGGAGCTATCAGCCCATACCGCAACAAAAACTAATCCCTATGTAGACCCACGACCCTATTACAATGTGATTATTAATTGTAACGATGCACTTAAAAACTTTAAGGCTATGCTTGATGATAAGAGAATGAGTGTAGACGATTATCAAAAACATTTTTCTGATATAGGTGCGCTACGTAGCTGGATTTATTTACAAGTGGGTATTCAATATGGAAGTGTTCCCTACATTACTGAGGCGTATGAAACCGTAGATGACCTTAAAAACCTCGGCAATCTTCCCCGTTTAACATTTGATCAATTATTGGATAAGTTAATTGAATTTACTGAGAAATTGCCCTATAAAAGTCTTTATGGTTATCCTACCGGAAACTCACTGTTGGTTACAATAGATGGAAATTCGACTCAGAAATTATTTATTACCAAGCCATTTCTTTTGGGCGATTTGTACTTGTGGAAAGGTAATTACTTAAAAGCGGCTGAAAATTATGCATTGGTAATGAATGGAGAAAATAACAATTCAAATGGCAATATTTATTTTAATTATTACAAGATAAATAATTTTGTTGACAATACAGGTTATACTCGCATGGTTGTTTCTTATGGTCGATATCAAGATGAAAGTTCATTAGTGAATACTCCAGATGACGGATGGAGAGGTATATTTGGCTTGCCAACTACAAGCAACTCATGGAACTCAGAATGGATGTGGGCAATCCCTTATAACCCTGCTTATAAACCTGTAAATCCAATGATAAACTTAACTAGCCCGGTAAAAGGATATCAGATTAAGCCATCGCAGGTTGCAATTGATCTTTGGGAAGATCAAAATCAGTATAGTGGTATTCCTTATGATGCCCGTGGAAAGCTTTCTTACAATAGCTCATTTTCAGGAAATGCAATTACCAAATTAACCGATAATGGGGGTAAATGGGGAATATATCGTGCAGGATTATTACACTTACGTTTTTCAGAAGCTGCTAACCGCGATGGGCAAACTAAATTAGGCTGGGCATTTTTAAATACAGGCTTAATCCCTACCTATTATGTTGGAACTCTTGTAGCAGGTGCAAGAACACCTGCAACCGAAGCTGAATTAAACACCATGATTACACCGTATCCGAAAGAATCGCCATATTATTTTGATGCGCGTAAAAATGGAACCGATCTGTCTGCAATTTGGTATCGTAATGCAGGTGTTAGAGGTAGAGCAGGTGTAACGGCTATTGATATTTCTTATCAAACCGATATGTTAGGCTTAGAAAATAAATTGCTAGATGAAGCTGCATTAGAATTAGCTTTTGAAGGAAACCGATGGCCAGATCTAGTTCGCACAGCACGCAGACAAGGTAATCCTGCATTTTTAGCAGATCGTATTTATCAGAAATTATTGAAATCTGGAAATCCAGATGCCGCCGCAACGCGAACTAAATTAATGAACCCAGCAAATTGGTACTTGCCATTTGATTGGAAATAATAATATTTAAATTGTACGCTTTTTAATTGCTTGAAGGTTTATTTTCAGGTAATTTCTCATTATATCAAAGACATGGAATATCATATCACTATCAATCCAAATTCAAGTATAGCTAAACATTCGCAAATTGCAGAAAGTATGAGGGCTGATATAGAGGCAGGTAGATTGCAAGTTGGTGTTCAATTACCGTCCATAAATGAATTTAGTAAGAATTACAAAGTAGCTAGAGATACGATCGAAAAGGCATATAACCTGTTGAAAAAGGAAGGTTATGTTATAGGTGTTCCAGGAAAGGGGAACTACGTAGCCAGTGGATGTGAAAAAAGCCTAAAAATTTTGATGATCTTAAATAAAATGAGCTCATATAAAAAAGAAATCTACGAAGCATTTATCGAAACTTTAGGAGAAAGTACCAAAGTAGACCTACAGATACATCATTATAATATTAATCTTTTTAAGGAGATTATTGAGGAGAACAAAGGAAAATATCACTATTATGTGGTAATGCCTTATTTTTTTCATCATACACCTCAAGAAGATTATATTAAAATCTTAAATGAAATACCTAGTTCTTCTTTGGTGGTTTTAGATAGGGAAGTGGTTTTAGATAAAGAAATCATCAATGTATATCAAGACTTCGAGAAGGATATTTTAGATGTATTGTTGCTTGAAAGTGATATCTTGGGAAGATATAATTGTATTACGCTAATTTTCCCAAAAGAAAGTCATCACCCATTAGAGATTATAAATGGTGTAGAGGCTTTTTGTTTAGCCAAGAAAAAGCAGTTTAAATTGGTTTCCGATGTCACTAAAATCATCCCTTCAAAAGGAACAGCTTACATTACGCTAACCGAAAATGAATTGGCAACTTTAGTGAAAAAAATAAGAAATACGGATTTAAAATTAGGAGAAGCAGTAGGTATTCTTTCATTTAATGAAACCATTTTAAAAGAGTTATTAGGAATTACTGTTGTAAGTACAAATTTTTCGGCGATGGGTAAAACGGCAGCAGAAATGATCTTAACGAAAAATTACTCTCGTATCAAAAATGAGTTCAACTTTATTAAAAGAGAGTCGCTTTAAAAAAGATTTTGTCTTGTCATTAATCTAGCTTTAACAAAGAAATACATTATCTACCTAGCTCAGATTAGAATGGCTCAGATTTGGTGTCAAATGTTATAACTTTACGAAGTGATTGTAACCATCATGATTTTTCAACTTTATTAGCCAGTACACCTAAACCAATGCTTCCTTTTTTTTTGTTAGCTTATTTGTTCATCTTTTTGTTCACAAGTTTGTTTGGAAATTAATACGCCAAAAAATATTATTGGCCCCGCTAAAATAAAACTGATAGCGTTAATTTAACTATTTTTTTAAAGAATGACTTTATTGATATCTGTCCATCTACAAGCACTCCATATAATTATCATTCGCACAATAACTTCAATGCCAGAATATATAAAATAGTATAGAGCACTAGCGTTTCCACTATTAACAAAATTTATAGTTATAAAACTAACAGTAACATTTGCAATATGATTAATTTAAATACTTAATTAAGGTATAAAATTAGTATTAGTCTAAATCAACATGCAAGGCCGTTCTATTTAGAGCGGCTTTTTTTTTGTAGATTTATACCAATTTGAAAGGCCATGCTCCATTCGAAATTTAATTGTTCACAATCCCAACAAAATGCCCCATATAATTGTATAATAGTGGTATTATGAGTAAAGTATTTACAATAACCGAAGGGCTTGAAAATTTAGGTGCACTGCGAACGGGCGGTCAGGGTTCGGTATATAAAGGCAAGCGAATAGGTTCAATTTTTTCAGCAGTAAAACTCATTCCTACACCCATCTCTAAAGAGAATGAGGGCGATAAAAATTATCGAAATTTTCAAAATGAAGTGAGCAAGCTACAAAAAGTAAACGAAAATCCTAGTCCCAATGTAGTTAAAATGCTCAGCTTTGGAATTACTGAAAGTGGTTCATTTCCGTTTATAGAGATGGAATTTATTGATGGGCCAGACCTAAGCGAACTACTTAAACCACCGCATGAGAAAATATTTACGTTAAAAGAATTGGTAAAAGTGGCCGGACAATTGGCTGCAGCCCTTGCGCATTGCCATAACGTAGGTGTTAAACATGGCGATATCAAGAGCAATAATGTTAAATATAACATTCATACCGGTAATTATGTGTTGCTCGATTTTGGTTTAGCCATTATGAGCGAAGAACAGCGCCGTAGTAGTATTCGTCATGCAGGAGCCATTGAGTTTATGGCGCCAGAACAAAACGAAGGTAAAATGCTTTTGCAAACCGATATTTACAGCTATGGTATCATCTTATATGAACTTTTAGCAGGGCAAGTCCCTTTTCCTTTAAACAGAAATAGCGATACGGAAAGAAATAATGTTAGGGTTGGGCACATGGAAAATGACCTCCCAAATATGATGGAACTGCGTAAAACGAATTTGCCAGGTACCTGGCTCGAGGAACAAAAAAAGCAGGAAATGATGGCTCCAGATTGGTTAATAGCACTTATTGATAAATGCCTGCAAAAAGACCCAAAGGATAGATTTTCAAATGGAATGGTACTACATGAGTGCTTTATAGAAAGTAGCCTGTCAGCAAAACCACTCCATGCCAATAAACTGGATGATACTACATTGAAAGCTGAAAATAAAGCGTTGACTCAAAAGCTTTTGGAGATAGAAAGCCAGAAAAATCCGGGTATTGTACTTTCTCATTTTGCATTTACAACAATAGTGATCACATTGCTCGCGTTAATTGGATATTCGGGGTATTCTGCATTCAAAACAAGTGAACCACAAGGCCAAAGTCAGATAATTGCAATAGATTCGCTACCAGTACAAACAGATACGGGTACCTTTGAAGGAAAAAAACAAAAAGAACCTGCTATAATCCGAAGGGTTGAAGCGGATAGCATGAGAAAATCTGAGGAAGAAAAGGAAGCTGATACCACAGAGGATCTAACACCTGATAGCACTATACAACCACCATCTTTTTAACAGTTTGAAGAAAATTTATGGAAATAAAATCAAGTTTTTGGCAAAGGATTGGTATTCAAGACTGGTTTTTAACAGATGAAACCAATAGCATAAACGGTAAAACACCTCCGCTTACACCCGAAACAGTGTATAGCTACATTATAGACAAGTTTAAAGCATCTATAAAGGAACTCTCTTTTGCCGGGCGCGTAGTTTTTTACCACGAATTTATCATCAGTTTTAACGATGAAGATTATAGAGAATTTATAGAAAATAAACAGGGTATATTTGGGCTAATTGTTCAAGAAACGGTTAAAAAATTTTATGAGATTTTAAAAGAACATCGCCTTGCTGGAAAAAAAGTAGAACCCTCAGGTTCAAAATGGGTATTTCGTTTAGTTTCACACCCAGATTACGTACGTGGCGATAAAGGATTTATTGGCAAGTTGCTGCCAGATAACAACCAAAAAGCTGAAAACCTTCGTGTAACATTTATTCCACGCCAAACAGGCATAGCACAAACATTTGACGTGAATAACGATATATTAAAAGGTTTTACCTACTATAGCGATGGCTATATGGAAATTCCTTACGAAGAACAGCTCGAGTATGTGGAAGGTAATACTTCAACTACGGATCAGCACTTGCTAGGCCGATTGGAAACAATTATCCCCGATAAGCAATATTCTGGCAAAAAAGTAGAATACCTAATAAAAAATGCAGATATTATCGTTTCTGGTACCGATGAAACCCGCGAAGAACCTAATATCTTTAAAGTACCTTCTGAATGGGTTAATTCGCCACACCTACACATCCGACATAATAAAACGGATGGTAAATTCTACATCGCTTCGTTTGGAGAACTCACCACCCTAAACGAAAATATACTTACACAAAGTAATGTAAATTCACCCCAATGGACCGAACTTCCAATCAACTCTAGAATCCTCTTGAATGGGATTGTTGGGTTAAACTTATTTAAATCTTAACCAAATATGTCGCAACTATTATCTATAGGACTATTATTAATTGTTGTGCTTTTGCTGGCAACTCATTTTAAAGACATTAAAAATTCTGGAAATAAAAATGGATAAGCACTTTTACGGACTCACAGATACTGGAAAAACCAGAGATAATAATGAGGATACCTTTATTGCTGAATCATTTGGTACAAAACAAATGATTTTGGCAGCTGTTATTGATGGAGTGGGTGGTTATCATGGAGGCGAAGTGGCCGCTGCAATAACTAAAGAGGAGGTACTAAGAAAGTTTTCTAGCCAGCCAACAGAAATCATTCCACAAATGATCATTGCTTTTAAAGAAGCAAATAGCGTTATTCTTTCCAGAAAAGAGTCGGAAAAGGAACATGCCGAAATGGCTTGCGTAGCTACACTTGTTTGTGCAGATATTGAAAACAACCAATTTTACTATGCACACGTGGGCGATACTAGATTGTATCTGCTGCGAGATGGTTCGCTAATTAAGATCTCGAAAGATCATTCTTTTGTTGGGTTCCTAGAAGACTCAGGAAGAATTAATGAAGACACAGCCATGAAACATCCCAAGCGCAATGAAATTAATAAAGCCATAGGTTTTAATGATGCCATTGATGCAGACGATAGCTATATCGAAACAGGCCAATCGCCTTTTTTACCTGGAGATTTACTGTTGTTATGCAGCGACGGATTAACAGATATGGTAGATAAAAAAGATATCACCACCATCATTACCCAACCAGGCACCCTTATACAGAAAGCAGACCATTTGGTTGCGCTAGCAAATGAAAACGGAGGCCGAGATAACATCACTGTAGTATTGGTTAAGAATGATAAAACCCCACAAAAAGTAAAACACGTTACTTATCATTCATCACCGCATGTTGAAGATACAGTTATAGCCACAACAGAACGGGAACAAATAGCGGTAACTATAGAAAAAAAAAGGAATTTTGGCTTGATGGCTCTAGCCGTTTCATGTGTAATATTATTAGTAAGTACGATTGTGCTTAACCTTCAAAATCAAAAAAAACAACCGCATCAACTGGTCGTTGCTCAGCCGATTAAACAAGCACGTAATAGCCAAGAGCAGTTATTGCAAGATGCGATTGATCATGTTTTTGGCGATACATTGGTACTGTCTGATACGATTTTTAAAAGTCCGATTATCATTACCGATACTATCCGCATTAGAAAAGATACCTTGTTTATTTTTGCAAAAGGTTTGGTGCTGCAGGCCCATAATACTTACAAGGGTGCTGCATTAACCACGTCTGCTCAAAGTAAAATTGTAAGCATTGATAGCTTACAATTTAAAGATTTTACAACGGTCATTGCGGTAAAAAATGTAGGCATAAAGTTCAATAATGTAAGTTTTATTAATTGCGGGCTACCAATACAAAACAATTATAATTTAAGGGGTATGATCACACCTTTTGCTAAACCAATGAATATAAAAAAGGGAGAAAATTAAGATGATAACATTTGGTAATAGAGGAACTGAACGTATTTTTTTATTGCTCATCACTATTTTTATTGCTCTTTTTTGCTGTCGCTTGTATACGGTAATGCAAGTTAAATTTGTGGATGTTGACTCACGAATAAAAGGTGGTACAATGGTAAACCTAAATGCCAAAAACCCTGCGGCCAACCTCCGAAATTTGTTAGAAAAGGGATATTATTTTGATGACCCTAAAGATATAGACCTTATTGAAGCCACAGTAGCAAGTGCAGATAAAACGCAGAAAAAACTAGATAATATTGGTGAACTCAATAAACGTAGGTATTATTTATTAGCAGACAAAGCCTTCGAAAAAGGAGGCAAATCATTTAAAGCAAGGGTAACCGCTTCGAGGTCGCTGTTAGGTTATACTGGCGATGATTTGATGAAGTTTGAGCAAGAAAGGAAAGATCCACAAAAGCACTTGGCACAACTTAACCTAGGTTTGGGCGAGAATGCCATTAATGGTATAATATTGGAGCAAGGACGGCCAATACCCGGCGTTTTGGTAAGATTGGATATGATTTTACCGCTAACAGATGAGCCGATTAGTAATAATCTTACCGCTTACGTACGTACAGATGCTCAAGGTAAATTTAGTTTCCAAAAACTACCGAATGGTAAAGCGTTTAAAGTACTTCCTTTAAAGCCTGGTTATCAATTTGGTCCGTCAAAAGGTGTACAAAGCTTAACAGATGATGTATCTTTTTTCTTTTACCAGACCCCACATACCATAAAACTTTTCTCTACCCGCGATTTCAGTATCCTAAAAAAGGAAAAGTCTCTCATTATTCGTACTCCAGCTGAATTTAACAATTGGTTTTTGCTAGTTTTTGCTAGTTTAATCATGGGTTTCTTCATTATTCACTTTGTTTTATGTTGGAAGTTTAGCGATGTAGATCAAATGCTACTTCCAATGGTGATGTTGTTAACGGGTATTTCATTTATTACACTGTTTAGTTTGCAAGATCCTTTGAGAGATCGATTCTTAGCAAAAGATTCATTACTGTATTTATTGATGGGGTTTGGCGGGATGCTAACCATACTATTGCTCAAGCTACGTCGATTCAATACCGACACCTGGGTTTATCGTATGTTGATTTTTAAAAATCTCCGGTCTGCGGCAAACGGATGGCCATGGGTAGCTTTGGCGATTGCTCTACTTATTTTAACATTAGTGTTTGGAACAGGACCAGAAGGCAGTGGCGTAAAAGTAAATCTGTTCGGATTTCAGCCGAGTGAAGTGGTTAAATACCTTATTATTTTCTTTTTAGCTGGTTTTTTTGCTGTAAACGAAAAATTAATCAGCGAGTATACCAGTTGGAGCAAAAGGTGGTCGTTTTTCTCCTTTGCGCTCATTGCCATTTTATTTACACTCATGCTTTTTTTAGTGTTGGGCGATTTAGGTCCAGCCATGGTGGTGTGTTTCACCTTCATTACCTTATTTTCATTTTCGAGGGGTGATTTCGCATTCATGGCGGGCTCGGTAATCTTATTCGTATTGGTTTTATGGATTTTTAACAGTGTTTGGTTGGCAGTTGGGATAGTGGTATTGCTGATGCTTTTTCAACGCAAGCAGCTTAGCGAATCGGCTATAATGGTACTCGTAATTATGGCTGCATTTTTAACCATTGATCAAATTCCTTATTTAGATAAAATTTTTGCTGGTCCAGTACAACGTTTGGGCGATCGTAAATCTATTTGGCAAAACCCTTGGAATAACGAAGTGTTTGGCGGTGATCAAGTAGCAAATGGACTTTGGGCCATGTCTACAGGAGGTGCAGCCGGGCAAGGCGTAGGTGAGGGTTTTGCTAAAACCATTCCCGAAGCACATACCGATATGATTTTGCCATCCATGGGTGAAGAATTTGGTTTAACAGGGATGTTGTGTATTTTCCTTTTATTCCTTTTATACCTGCATCGATCTATCATTATTGGACGAAGAACGGGATCGCCTTTCTTATTTTATCTGAGTGCAGGAATAGGTATATCAACCTTTGTGCAATTTTTGCTTATTGCCGGTGGATCTACAGGTGCGTTGCCTTTGTCGGGGGTTTCGTTGCCTTTTCAAAGTTATGGTGGTTCATCATTGGTGCTAAATTTATTGGCTGCCGGCTTTTTGCTTTCGGTTTCGAAAGTGCGAGGAACTGCCGTGCAAATGGAATACATTGCCAAACAGCAGGATAAAAATTTAGTTCCTGCAATGGTAGCTGCTTGTTTGGGAATCCTATTGTTGGGTGTAAATGTAACCGGGTATATCCTTAATAATAAGAAATGGGTAGTACAACCTGCCTTGGTAGCAGACCGAAGCGGAGCACGCATGTTTAGCTATAATCCGCGGATTGCGATATTGATGAGTAGACTAAAAGCAGGATCTTTACACGATCGTAAGGGTGTTTTACTGGCAACCAGTAATGCGGATAGCGTAAGGGCCCAACGATTTAAGCTCATTGGAGCAGGAATTAATAGTTATAACTTAGATTCTGCAGTGCATCAGCGCTTGGATAGGTTCTATCCTTTTGAGGAGCAAATGTTTTTTTGGACAGGTGATGCCAATTCTGGAGTTTTTAATGGTAGTGTTAATGGTTATTTTGCTGAGTATGAGCATGCTGCTGAGTTACGGGGTTTTGAGCTTCCAACTAAGAGTTATCCTGTAATTGCAAGTCGTTATAGTGAGAATAGATTTTTAGCAAGAGGCATAAAAGAGATGACAGTAGTTAAAAAGGATTATGGGGCATTGGCGCCATTACTGTTATCGGGGATTACCAGCAAAGAAGTGGAAGAGTTTAAAAAACGAAATCGAGATGTACGATTAACAATGGATGCGGGTTTACAAACTAGAATTCAAAAATCAATTGCCCAAGACACTTCTTTAAACGATAATAGAGTATCAGTAGTGATTATGCAATCTAATACTGGTGATGTTTTGGCCTCGGCCGTGTATCCGCTTCCACCAATTCATGATTGGGAAAAGTTAACGATGACTGTTGCCGAACAAAATCAACTCTCGCCATGGATAACTACTTCAGATCTTGGATTTACCCATTTTACACAGCCAGGATCTACTGCTAAATTGATAACGGCAATGGCTTCATTTAATAAGTTAGGTTTGGAAGCAGCCAATAAAAAATTCCCCGTAGCCGCATGGGAACGAATTCGTACCAAAGGAATAGAACCAGATGAAACGGGTCTGATCAATTTAGAAAGAGCAGTAGTAAAATCAAATAATGTGTATTTCATTAAACTAGCTAACCAAGAACAATTACAAGAACAAATGGGAGATCTGTATTTAAAAACAGGCATGTTTTTACATGGAGTAGGTGGTTATTATTACAATAAACCTAATGAAAATAGCAAACAAGAAGAAAAGTGGAAAGAATTATGGCGAAAAACAGAATTTAATACCAAACCAAAATATGATCCTAACAATATCCGTAAAACGAGAGCCAAAGGCATCTCTGGCATGTCGTGGGGCCAAGGAGAATTAATTGCTACGCCAGCTGCGGTAGCGCGTGTAGCTATGGGTATTGCCAATAATGGTAAGATGATAGCCAACAGGTTTGTACTAAAGGTGAACGATAAACCTGAGCCCGTTAAAGATGGTACGAAATTAGTTAATGATCCTGCGTACGCTTCACTCATGCGCGCTTACATGATTAAGCAAAGTGAGTTGAAAACTAGTACCCTTGGTATAGCTGTAGCTGGTAAAACGGGTACGCCAGAACGAATTTGGAAAAAACAGCAAATTAACGATGGCTGGTATGTTTTTTTTACCGGTAATATAGTGGTATGTGTGCGAATTGAAGCCACCAAAGGTTCATCGGATGCAGTTAAATTAGCTGGGAAGCACGTGGTTCCCTTATTACTCGAAGGTGGTTACATCAAAATCATTACTAAAGATAAAATTTGACATGATATTTAATTTATTTAAAAGCGGAACAGAAGAACGTCCAGATGATGTGAAAAGCATACGTCATGCATTGCTCCATTTTATTAAACAGGAATTGCAAAAAGCAGAGGGTGGAGAAGGTGCCAATATTAAAGGATTATGCGTTTATATGAACTGCGATCCGAAAGAAAGACACATTTATGAAGCAGCTGTTTATGTAGACGAACCAAATAAGTTAAAGGCCGAAATACAAAGAATATGTGATGATTATGCATTAGACTTGCCCTTTAATTGGACATTGAGCATTATTTTTGATGAAGACATTCCATCCGAAGCTGCGGTAATGTCTAATCTGAGTGCTGCTTTTTTTATAAAAACAAATAAACATTTCGTAAAATTAACCGCTACGGCGTATTTGCAGGCGCTTAGTGGCGAAACGCTAAAGCCAAGCTATACGCTGACCTCCGAAGGTGGGAAATATAACATTGGTAGAGATGCCAAAGCCCAATCAGATGAAGGATACTTTCGAACCAATCATATTGCATTTCCCTCAACCAGTAATAACGACAGTAATAAATACATTAGTAGGCAGCATGCGCACATTGAATGGAACCATTCAACTGCTAAGTTTATGATTTTTGCAGACGAGGGTGGTATACCCCCACGCAACAAAATAAAACTTAGATCGGCACTTACAGAAAAAATAACAAAGCTCCATTCAGCGCAAATTGGACATGAGTTGGAAGAAGGCGATCAAATTATTTTAGGGGAATCGGTAGTATTAGCATTTAGTTATCAGGAATTTGAAAATGAGTAAGGTATTTACAATCGCAGACGGACTTCAAAATCTTGGCGCCTTAAAAACAGGGGGTCAAGGTTCGGTGTATAAAGGGAAAAGGATGGGTGCAATTTATTCGGCAATTAAACTAATGCCTACACCTATACACAAAGAAGATGAATCTGACAAAAATTATCGGAATTTTAAGAATGAAGTAACGAAACTCCAAAAAGTAAATGAAAACCCAAGTCCGAATGTAGTAAAAATTATGAGCTGGGGCATTACCGATAGTGGCTCCTTCCCATATATAGAAATGGAATATATAGAGGGGCATGATCTTTCTGAACTTTTACAGCCCCCGCATCAACAAGCCTTCGCCATAAAGGAGTTAGTTAAAGTTGCCGATCAGCTGGCTAGTGCCATTGCACATTGTCATCAATTTGGCGTAAAGCATGGCGATATCAAGAGTAATAATGTAAAGTACAATGTACATACAGGTAATTATGTGTTGCTCGATTTTGGTTTGGCCATTATGAGCGAAGAGCAGCGTAGAACCAGTATCCGCCATGCGGGAGCCATTGAATTTATGGCGCCAGAACAACATGAGGGCAAAATGCTTTTACAAACAGACATTTATAGCTACGGAATTATTTTATATGAACTTTTAGCTGGTAGGGTGCCGTTTCCTTTAAATGGGGATGGAGATACTGGTCGTAATTCGGTAATGCTAGGCCACATGGAAGGTAAAATTCCAGATGCCATTTCCTTAAGGAAAAGAAATCTAGAAGGTACGTTGTCAAAAGAAGCCTTAGATACCGAGCTTCAAGTACCGGCTTGGCTACTCACTGTAATCTATAAATGCCTTAAGAAAGATCCAAAAGAAAGGTATGCCGATGGGATGGAACTAGCACGCGCCATAGCTGGTGGAATAGTTCCTAACGTTCAATTTGCTCCATTGGTAAACAAACCACCTATGGTTAGGTTAACAGATGGAGATGGGATACGTTTATCGAAAAAAGCCTTAATCGCTTTGTTGGTTGGGATAACGCTAATAACGAGCTTCCTTTCTTACCAGTTTTTACCCAAGGAAAAAGTGGTAGTAGGTAATACGAAAGCCTTTGAACCACCTTTTTTATTTTATAACAATAAGTATTTAGCGCGGATACAGAAAGAAAGGGAAGATAGCCTTGAAATTGTAAAACTCAGGCTCTGGGAAAAAGAGAGGATTGCAAATGAGATAAGTAAACAAGAAGAAAAGAAAAAAAAGCGAAAAAAATTCTTGGGTATATTTTGAGCGATTTCTAACTTTACCGCTTAAATATGAACGTACTTACTAATCCGCTAAAGCCAAAAAACGAACGAATAGCTACCGTATTGGCTTTTGCACTCATCCCCATGTCGGGTTTTGCCACCGATATTTATATTCCTTCGTTACCTACCATGGCGCATTCTTTAGGTGTTAGTGAGTTGGCCGTGCAGTTAACCTTAGGCATGTTTTTGATTAGCTATGGGGTGTCGCAATTGTTTGTTGGTAGTTTGCTCGATAGTTTTGGGAGGTATCGTATAAACTTAATAAGCCTATTCGTTTTTGCTTTAGCCAGTATCATTATTGCAAATACAGTAAACATTTATCTCATTTACGCTATGCGTATTGTACACGGAATTACCGTTGGAGCCATTGTAGTATCGAAAAGGGCGTATTTTATAGATGTATATAGCGGCGATCGCTTAAAAAACTATCTCAGTATGTTTTCTATTATTTGGGCTACAGCCCCAATTGTTGCTCCTTTTGTAGGTGGATATTTGCAAACCTTTTTTGGATGGCAAGCTAATTTTTATTTCTTAGCAGCCTTTGCACTTTTTATCCTAGTATTAGAAATCATTTTTAGTGGTGAAACGATTAACCAACGTATGGTATTTAGCTTAAAAAAGATTGTTAGCGTATATGTGAATATGATTGGTACGACTAGTTTTACGCTTGCTATTATCATGCTCGGACTGTCATATAGCATGATTATGGTATATAATATGACTGGGCCTTTCATTATTGAACACGAGTTAGGACTTAGTCCAATTATAGCGGGTTATAGTTCGTTGGTGTTGGGTGGAGCGGTAATGTTGGGTGGCTTATTTGGTAAGGTCACCATAAACAGTCCCTTTATAAAAAAGCTATCCATTAATGTGGCACTCCAGTTTGGTTTTTGCTTGGCTATGTTTGGAAGTCTTTTTTTTGTAGCTAATCTTTATTCCATCATCTTCTTTGCCTTTTGTATTCATGCTACTTCGGGCTACACTTTTAATATCTTTTTTACGTTTTGCTTAAGTAGATTCCCAAAAAATGCAGGAATTGCAAGTGGCCTTACAGGGGGCATTAACTACATAATAGTTTCCTTTTTAAGTTATGGTATTATTACCGCTATTCCAGCAAAGGATGCATTAAATCTTGTTTATAGTTATGCGGTGTTAATTGGATTATCGTTTTTAGTGATAATTATTATTTTTAAGCAGTACAGCAAGCACACAAGTAATTATCGTTTAAATAAAGAAAAGGCGACCAATAGTAACTCAAGCCGCCTTTTTTAATTATTTAGATAGCCTGATTTCGTGCGGTGTGCGCCTTAAAGCTTTCCAGCATCTGATGCATCACATCATCAAAATGCAGTTACAATTCAAAATAACGCATTGGCAAATGGTGCAGTTGGCGTTATCATGTGTACAGCAACAAATACAAGTCGTGGTTTAATAAATACCAGGAGCAGTGTTAGTATGCTCAATCAAAAAGGAAAAATTGTATCATCTTCTACCTTTCCTTTTGCTAAAACAAAGATAGTGGGTACTGTAAGTAATTTCGTTTTTGCCACTATTTTTACGCAAGCAGGGAAAGTCCTAACCGCTGTTGTAGCATTGCTTAAAAAAGGAGTGTCACAATCTTTTACTACCAATTTTAGGCTTAATTCGACTTATGAAACCACGTATGTCGATTTTAATACTTTTAATATAGCTGGTAAAATAGAGGGAACAGATTCGAAATTAAAAATGGAATACTTAGTGCATAGTGCTCATTTAGATCTCTTAGGTGTTGGAACTGTAGTGAAGGCGACTTGATATATAATGGTGCGCATGATAATGCTTCTGGTGTTTCGAGTTTATTACAGATTACCAAAATATATCAAGGTTTAAAAGAAAAGCCTAAACGATCTATCCTTATTTTAATTTTTGCAAAGAAATAAGTACAAAATAATTAAAACACTTTGACAAAATTTTGACTTTGTCAAAGTGTTTTAATGGTGTATTAATTTCTTGCACCTCGCATTTGGTAATCTTTTGGAGGTCGATCATTTAATAAATTGGTTACAAAATAATCCCACCTGCGTCGCATCATGTACGGGCCAAAAGCCCCAAACCCATGTGCACTGTTTGGAAACAATAACAAATCGAAGGTTTTATTGGCTTTAATTAAGGCATCAACCACTAACATCGTATTAGATGGTGGCACATTGTTATCCATCATGCCATGAGCCAATAATAATTTCCCTTTTAAATTTTTAGCATAGGTTTGATTGGCCTGTGCTTCATAGTTCGAATTTTCTACTAATCCATTGTAGCGTTCTCCCCAATCGTCCTCGTAGTTACGATTATCGTGGTTTCCCGATTCGGCTATCCCCACTTTAAAGAAATCAGGATAACGGAGCATTGCTGCCGCAGTGGCAAAACCACCTCCAGAATGTCCCCAAATACCCACTTTATTGGTGTCTATCGGGAATTGCTGCGAAAGTTGTCTGATGGCTGTAATTTGATCTGGCAAGGTATTTTCGCCCATGTTGCCATAATTCATATCATGATAACTTTTGGAACGGAAAGGATTGCTGGTTCCTTCTATAAGCACTACGATAAAGCCTAGTTCGGCTAAAGCCTGATGATCGCCTCTCGAAGCAGAGAATGACCAATTGCCAACACTTCCACCTTGTGGACCAGGGTAGATATAATCAATTACAGGATATTTCTTTTGTGGATCCATGGTGGTTGGCGTAAATACTAAACCAAAAATATCCGTTTTACCATCGTTTGCCTTTACTGAAACCACAGCAGGTGCTTTCCACCCTGTAGCTTGTAAACGAGAAACATCGGTTTTTTCTAATTCCATAACCAACTTACCAGTCATGCTACGGTATGTAATTACAGGTGGAACATCTGGTTTAGAATAAGTGTCGATAAAATAATTCTCAGATGGAGAGAATGAAATTTGATGATTTCCATCTTCAGGGCTTAATGAAACCAAATTTTTACCATCAAAACCAATTTTATATAAATGTGTAAAGTAGGGATTGCCCTTCTCACGACCACAGGCCATAAATACCAACTGACGGTTTTTTTCATCCACCTTTAACAAACGGGTAACTACCCATTCGCCCTTTGTGATTTGATTTTTAAGTTTCCCAGTAGTCGCATCGTACAAATACAAGTGCCCCCAGTTATCGCGTTCCGAATACCAAAGTATTTCGTTCGATTTTGGTAAGTAGCGCCAATTAATTGCACCTCTACCTGATTCGAACTGTGTTTTTACTACTTCTTCAAAAACCTCGCGAACCGCACCAGTGGTGGCGTTCGCAATACGGAACTTTTCTTGTTTATGATCTCTAGAAGTCGATAAAAATGCCATTTCAGTTCCATCAGCTTTCCAGTCAATATCATCAAAAGTGCCGCTACTTGCAATATCGTCACTTAAAGTAGCACGATGCGGATCTGGTGGGATTTGTAAACTCACTACTGAACTAGTTTCTACATCAATAATTACTCTTCGTATGGTAGGAATGGCTTTATCGCCAGGAAGAGGATATTTCCATGCGCTTAGTACGGGTGCGCCAACATTTGTACTTACCAGGTACATATCACTAACCATACGCTGATCTTGCTGAAAAGTAGCTATTTTTTTAGAGTCAGGCGACCAACGTACAATTGCATTATTGCTCGACTTCCAGCCGGCATTATCTGTTGCATAACCATAATCTTTAATTCCATCTGTTGTAAGCTGCTTCTTTTCATTACTAACTATATCCCGTAACCATAGGTTGTAATCTTTAATATAGACTGCTTTTTTGCCATCGGGCGATAAAATTTCTAAATTCCCACCTCTACTTCGAGTTGCAATGGCTTTTACTGGGGTAGGGGTTGAGTCATCAATCGTAACTTTATAGCTTTTAAAATCTACTTTCCATCTTTTATCGTCTGCGGTTATAGCAAGTAATTTTCCATCATCTGTATAGTTAATTGCTGTAATTGGTAGTTTATTGGCCTGATAGGTTTTTCCAGCAGCAGCAGAAAGTGCAACTGCCATTTTTTGGTGATCAAATGCAGCAGTCTTTATTTTTTTTACAGGGTTTACTAAGATAAATTCCATTCCTTGGACGGAGGTAGTTTGATACCAAAAACGATCTGCCGCTAACCAATTTGGCTTTAAGCTCCCATTATCGATATATGACTCTGTGTAGTAAGACATAAACTTTTCTGCACGCTCATAATCTTTGTCTGTAAAAATTTTTTCTTTTTGAGCTATAGCGTTTAAAGTAAATGCAAAACCTGTTGCTAGTAATAAATATTTTTTCATGCGTTGATAAATTTGTTGCTAAAACTTTTAAATCTAATATAAATTAAGATTTTTAGCTAGGCTTTCATTAATTAGGATAAAAATGTTACTTAAGTGGATAAAACATAACAGTTCATAACAGTTAAATCTCTATCAATTTATACTTTCGAAAATCCAAACATAAATAGATATGCAAGCAATTTTAGGGGTATTCTTTCATTTTGTCGGAGGCTTTGCTTCTGGTAGTTTTTACATTCCGTATAAAAAAGTAAAGGGCTGGGCCTGGGAAAGCTACTGGATTGTGGGTGGTATCTTCTCGTGGTTAATTGTTCCACCATTGGCAGCCTATTTAACCATTCCTAATTTTGTAGACATCATTGCTAGTACAGGCGGACAAATCTTAATGCTTACCTATTTTTTTGGTGTGCTTTGGGGTATTGGTGGTTTAACTTATGGTTTAGGCGTTCGCTATCTAGGTGTTTCGCTTGGAAGTAGCATTATTTTAGGGCTTTGTATGGTTTTAGGATCAATACTTCCTTCTATTTATTTTGATGTTTTTCCGAAAGAAGGTAAAGATACATTCTCCATGTTTTTGAGTACCGATTGGGGTCGCATGGTGTTATTGGGATTATTGATTTGTGTGCTTGGTATTATAATTTGCGGCAAAGCTGGAATGATGAAAGAAAAAGAATTGAAAGCAGAAGGAACTGACCCGCACGGTATGGAAGTTAAAACAGAATTTAAATTCGGATTGGGTTTATTTGTAGGTATCATATCAGGTGTTTTAAGTGCTTGTTTTAATTTCGGTATTGAAGCAGGAAAACCAATGGCCGATGCTGCTAATGAATTATGGAAAGCTGTAAACCCTAGCGAAACTGGTAACTTTTTATTCCAAAATAACGTAACCTATATTGTTGTACTTTGGGGTGGATTAACCACCAATTTTATATGGTGTATGGTACTCAATGCAAGAAATAAAACTTTTGGAGATTATACCAAACCGACAGTTCCATTGTTGAAAAATTACATTTTCTCAGCCCTTGCGGGTACAACCTGGTTCTTGCAGTTCTTTTTCTATGGAATGGGTGAGAGTAAGATGGGCAACGGCGCAAGCTCTTGGATTTTACACATGGCCTTTATCATTTTAGTTGCAAACATGTGGGGAATCGTATTAAAAGAATGGAAAGGTGTATCTAAAAGGACATTTTACACAGTGATTTTAGGTATTTTCATCATCATTGCTTCTGTACTTATTGTAGGGTACGGTAACTCAATTAGATAGCTTGAAGCTAGAATTAAACAATTAACGAATAATAACAATTTCGAAATAAAACAATCCAATAAAATGTCGGTTAAAGAATATAAGTACGTAAGTAACCTTTGGAATGAAGAAGAAGCCAGAAAATTGGCTGGAGATGAAGTAGCGCTATTAATTTATCGCTCTAATTTATTAGGTGCCGACTTGCGCTTAACGAATTATGGAGGAGGCAACACTTCTTGTAAATTGATGGAAAAAGATCCGCTAACAGTCTCCAAAACAGAGGTAATGTGGGTAAAAGGGTCTGGTGGCGACTTAGGTACTTTAAAGAAAAGTGGTTTGGCAGCACTTTATGTTGATCGTTTAAGGAGTTTGAAAAATATTTACAGAGGTGTTGAGCACGAAGATGAAATGGTTGAATTATTTAACCATTGTATTTTCGATTTAAGCTCTAAAGCACCGTCTATTGATACACCGTTACATGGTTTTTTACCTTTTAAACATATCGATCATTTACATCCTGATGCTGCAATTGCCATTGCAGCATCTAAAGATGGAAAGAAGATTACGCAAGAATTGTTTAACGGAACAATTGGTTGGGTAGAATGGAAAAAACCAGGTTTTGAACTGGGTTTGCAATTGAAACAATGCTTAGATGAAAATCCAGGTATTAGGGGCATTATTTTAGGTTCACATGGTTTATTTACGTGGGGTAATACTGCTTACGAAAGCTATATCAATACTTTAGATGTGATTGAAATATGCTCTGATTATTTACAAAATAACTATGGTAAAAAAGGTCCGGTATTTGGCGGAAAGAAAATTGAAAGTGCAGAAGCTTCACAGCGTAAAAAACAAGCAGCTGCTCTAGCACCTGTTTTACGTGGTTTATGTTCCTCAAAACAACACATGATCGGTCATTTTACGGATGATGCAAGAGTGCTAGAGTTTATCAATTCGAACGACTTACCGCACTTAGCACCTATGGGAACCAGTTGCCCAGATCACTTTCTGAGAACAAAAATAAGTCCATTGGTATTAAATTTACCAATCAATGCAGATTTAACAGATACTATTACTCTAAAAGGAGAGTTAACGCCAGTATTTGAAGCGTATAGAGCAATGTACACCGACTATTACGAGAAATGTAAACATCCAAATAGTCCTGCCATACGCGATACCAATCCAGTAGTAATTTTATATCCTGGTATTGGAATGTTTACGTTTTCTAAAGATAAACAAACGGCAAGGGTAGCAGCAGAGTTTTACACCAATGCAATTAACGTTATGAAAGGGGCAGAAGCAATCTCTGAGTATACTTCATTGCCACATCAGGAAGCGTTTAACATTGAATATTGGTTACTAGAAGAAGCCAAATTACAGCGAATGCCTAAACCAAAGCCACTTACAGGTAAAATTGCCTTAATTACTGGTAGCGCTGGAGGTATAGGCAAGGCCATTGCGAAGAAATTTATTGCCGAAGGTGCAGTGGTAATCTTAAATGATATGAATGCAGATCGTTTGGACGAAGCTGGAAAAGAATTTGAAGCAATGTATGGAAAGGATGCCTACAGTACTGCAGTTTTAAATGTAACCAATGCGGAAGATATTAATGCTGCATTTGATACGGCAGCATTAGCATTTGGAGGGATAGATATTGTGGTGAACAATGCTGGTTTATCGATTTCAAAATCGATTGCCGACCATACTGATAAGGATTGGGACTTATTATATGACGTTTTGGTAAAAGGCCAGTTCTTTATTACACAGGCTGCAACAAATACGATGCAAAAGCAAGATATTGGTGGTGATATTGTTAATATTGTAAGTAAGAATGCATTGGTAAGTGGGCCAAACAATGCCGGCTACGGAAGTGCAAAAGCAGCACAGCTACATTTAAGTAGGCTAAATGCTGCTGAATTAGGTGAGAGTAATATTCGTGTAAACGTGGTTAATCCAGATGCGGTTATTAGTGATAGTAATATTTGGGCGGGGGGTTGGGCAGAAGGTAGAGCAAAAGCGTATGGGGTAGCAGTTGCCGAATTGCCAGCTTATTACGCAAAACGTACCCTATTGAATCAAATTATTTTACCAGACGATATTGCCAATGCTTGTTTTGCTTTTGTAGGAGGTTTGTTAAGCAAGTCAACAGGAAACGTACTAAACGTAGATGGTGGTGTAGCGATGGCGTTTGTAAGGTAGCATACACATTGAAATATTATAATTAAGAAATACGGTTGAGGCAAATTGAAGCGCTAAACTCCATGCCCCGAAACCAAAAAACTAAATAAATATGAACATCGAAAAAAGTCAATTAGAAAAACATAACGATTCGCTTTTAACAAGGCACCAGCAAAAGCTGAATAATTTAAAGAACGAATGGCAAGGTATTGATATCGAAGTAGTAATCCAAAAACTAGTCGATTTTCAGATTGCCATTCCAAGTTGGGCACTGGGTACTGGCGGAACGCGCTTTGGTCGTTTTGCAATTAACGGTGGAGAACCTCGAACAATTGAAGAAAAAATTGAAGATGTAGGACTAATACATGCCTTAAATGCATCAAGTGGAGCAATATCACTACATATTCCTTGGGATATCCCACAAAATCCTGAACACATTAAAAGCCTAGCGGCAAGTTACGGACTTAAGTTCGATGCGGTAAATTCTAATACCTTTCAAGATCAACCCGGTCAACCAGTAAGCTACAAATTTGGCTCTTTACAACATGTAGATAAATCAGTTCGCCAACAGGCTATTGACCATAATATTGAAGTAATTAAACAAGGAGTTTCTTTAGGGTCTGATTCTTTAACTGTTTGGTTAGCAGATGGTTCTTGCTTCCCTGGTCAGCTTAACTTTAGAAAAGCTTTTGAAAACACATTGGGCAGCTTAAAAGAAATTTATTCGGCCTTGCCAACCAATTGGAAAATGTTTGTAGAATATAAAGCTTACGAACCTAACTTTTACTCTACAACGGTTGGAGATTGGGGTCAGTCGTTATTATATGCCAATAAACTAGGCGAGAAAGCTTATACATTAGTCGATTTAGGTCACCACCTCCCAAATGCGAACATTGAACAAATTGTTTCCTTATTGCTAATGGAAGGTAAGCTGGGTGGTTTCCATTTCAACGATTCGAAATATGGAGATGATGATTTAACCACAGGAAGTATCAAGCCATATCAGCTATTCCTAATTTTTAATGAGCTAGTAGAGGGAATGGATGCGCGCAACATGGATCATGCAACTAGTTTAGGATGGATGATAGATGCATCGCACAACGTGAAAGACCCTTTAGAAGATTTATTGCAATCTATAGAAGCCATTATGATTGCGTATGCACAGGCGTTATTTGTAGATCGAAAAGCCTTAACTGAGGCGCAGCAAAGTAATGATGTAGTACTTTGTCAAGAAATATTACAGCATACTTTCCGTAGTGATTTAAGAGCGTTGGTTGCTGAAGCAAGGTTGAGAGTTGGAGCAGCGTTAGCACCTTTAAATTTATACCGCAGTTTAAATTGTAGAAAGACTTTAATTGGCGAACGTGGACAACATACGGTTGCAACCGGTTTATAAACAAATTTATGCCTATACCAGTTATTGCCATATTTGACGTTGGAAAAACGAATAAAAAACTGTTTTTGATTGACGAAAATTATCAAATTGTATTTGAACGTTCCGCACGTTTTGTAGAAACAGTGGATGAAGATGGCGAACCTTGTGAAAATTTGGAAAGTCTACGTTCTTCAGTGTACGATTCGTTGCAGCAAGTATCGAATATGGAAGAATATGAGATAAAAGCCATCAATTTCTCTACTTACGGTGCTAGTTTTGTATACTTGGATGAAAATGGAGAGCCCTTAACGCCACTTTATAATTATTTAAAGGATTATCCAGAAGGGTTAAAGAAAGCATTTTATGCAAAATACGGAGGCGAGGAGCAGATTTCGCGTGAAACGGCATCCCCGATTTTGGGAAGTTTAAATTCGGGTATGCAACTTTACCGACTTAAAAAAGAAAAACCAGAATTATTTTCAAAAATAAAGTGGGCGCTACATTTGCCGCAGTATTTAAGTTTTTTACTTACGGGTAAGGCAGTGGCCGATATTACCAGTATAGGATGCCATACGCACCTTTGGGATTTTACTAAAAATCAATATCATCAATGGGTAATTGAAGAAGGGTTAGATGCTAAATTTGGAACATTTACTCCAGCTGATTCCAGTTCAGAAGCCTTTTATGAAGGTAAAAATTATCAGATTGGGGTAGGACTACATGATAGTTCTGCTGCGCTAATACCTTATTTAGCTAATTTTTCTACACCCTTCGTGCTATTATCAACAGGAACGTGGTGCATTAGCTTAAATCCTTTTAATCAAGATCCTTTAACAGCAGAAGAGCTGAAGCAAGATTGCTTATGTTATATGCATTTTAAGGGTAAAGCTGTTAAGGCATCTCGTATTTTTGCAGGAAGTGAACACGATCAACAGTTGAAACGAATAGCTGATCATTTTGATCGCGCCGCTTATCTTTTTAAACACTTAAAATTTAATCCAGGATTATTTTTGAAGTTGGGAGCTAAAATTCCAGAAAATCAGCTGCCGCAATTGGCATTTAGTACTGTATCTGCTTTTGGAATGCGAGATTTGAATCTATTTAAAACGGCTGAAGAAGCTTATCATCAATTAATTTTCGATTTGATTAAGCAACAAATTTATTCATTAAGATTGGTTTTGAACTCTGATGTGAAACGGGTTTTTGTTGATGGAGGTTTTGGTAAAAATGCAATTTATATGCACTTGTTGGCAATTTCTATCCCAGATATTGAAGTATATGCTTCATCAGTTTCTCAGGCCACAGCAATTGGTACGGCATTATCAATTAACGATGTATGGAATACAAATGTAATCCCTAATGATATTATTGAACTTAAGTATTATTCGTTTATACAACGCACTCTTTAGCCTGCCTACAGTTTTAGGGGAAATGGGGACTGCGTAAACTTGGCGTAGTAGAATCGGTTCCTGGTAAGGGATATTTTATCATGAATACCAATTTTTGCAGAAAATTAAAAATATGTTTGTTATTTAATAAACTAAGTACGCATAAGAAAATTACTCTTCCAAAGGAGAATTATTTCCAAAAAAATATTGACAGGATTTTATTGGTTGTGCCAGCAATATGCCTTTAATCATACAGTAATTCATCAGATTAAGTTAGAGGAAATTAATGTTAGTGAAGTATATATTAATTTAATGGAAGATAACTTGGAGTCTAACTACTCGATACTATTTCGGAATAAAATTTAAAAAGGACTGAAATTGAGATCGATGTTTCAATTTGTCTAATTTAAAATAAAAAGCACCTCTTTTGGAATTCGATTTATCTTTTTCGTTTTGTTTAATTAACATACCACTTGATGTGATTTTGCGAATGAAATTCCGATTGTCTATTGGTGAATCATACACCTGCTCATATAGTGCCTGTAGTTGTGGAATGGTGAATTTTTTTGGTAATAATTCAAATAAAATAGGATGTAGTGCTGCCTGATAACGAATTTTATCTAAAGCAGCCTTTACCATTCGATTGTGATCAAAAATTAATTCGGGTACCTCCTTCAATTTAAACCATTCGGCATGATAAAGATTATTAATCTGCTTACTATACTTCTTAATATCGATTAATGCAAAATAGGCAATAGAAATAGTTCTTTCTATCGGATCTCTATTAGGGTCGCCATATGCATGCAATTGTTCTAAATATACATCATGTAATCCGGTAAGAGATGAAAGAATCCTTTTAGCAGCATCATTTAAATCTTCACTTTCCCCTACAAAACCACCCATTAAACTCCATTGATCGCTAACTGGTTGAATGGGTCTTTTAATGATTAATAATTTTAAATCTTCACCATCGTAACCGAAAATTATACAATCTACAGCTATTAGGTGTGGTTTTTGATTAAGGTACTTCATGTTTAAAACAAATGTGTTAAAATAGGATCGTTATAATCGGCAATATATCCTAAAATATTATCGAAATGCTCAAAATCTTGAATATTATGTGTTGTGGTTATCACGAAGCATTTCATACCTGCTCTATTAGCCGATTCAACACCCTTTGGAACATCTTCAAAAATAATACAATCCTCAGGCTTTACCCCCAGCGCATCAGCGGCATTTATGAAAGTTTCAGGATCTGGTTTGCTTAATTTAACATTGTTTGCACTAACAATTGCATCAAAATAAGATCTAATATCAAGTTTGTCTATTACAAAATCGATGTTAAAAGGAATTGCTGCAGAGCCAATCGCCATTTTAATCTTATGATCTTTAGCTTTTGATAAAAATTGATGTAGCCCATCAATCAATTTAAGCGAAGGAAGGTAAGCTTCTTGATAAAGTTTCTCTTTTTGCATGGAAATGATTTCAACTTGTTCTGGCGTAAAGTGGTCTTTACCAAAAATACGTACTAAAAGCTCCTCATTTTTACCGTACATTTCCTTTTTTACATCTTCATAAGAAATGATAAAGCTTAGTTTTTTATTAATAGTGGCGTGCCAGGCATCAGCATGATACTTCATGTCGTTTATCATGGTTCCATTTAAATCGAACAGAAAGGCTTTAGGCTTAAAATTTGTATCTTGCATAATAAATGCTAAAATAAAAATTATAATCGTTATAATAACGTTAATTTATTTTCCTTACATTAGCCATAATCAAAATAAACCTCATGAAAATTCTTTCCATAAAATCAATTTTATTTCCAACTATTTGTTTTGCTTTAGTATTTACATCTTGTAATTCCAATACTTCATCATCAGATAAATCAGAAACAAAAAGCGATGCATCATATACCGCTACCATTGATGGTAAAACAGTAAAATTGTATACGCTAACTAACAAGAGTGGCGCTTCCGTTTCTATTACCAATTACGGGGGGCGTGTTGTTTCTATACTTGTTCCAGATAAGGATAATAGGCTGGTTGATGTATCATTGGGCTATGATAGTGTAAAATCATATCGTAAAGAAGGAGAGCCGTTTTTTGGGGCATTAATTGGTCGTTATGGCAACAGAATTGGAAAAGGCAAGTTTACTTTAGAGGGAAAAGAATACCAATTGCAATTAAATAATGGTCCGAATACCTTGCATGGTGGTACTGATGGTTTTTTCTCTAAAGTTTGGGACGCTAAACAAGATGGACAAAAATTAGAACTAAGCTATAATTCGAGAGACGGAGAGGCGGGTTACCCAGGAACCTTAACTGTAAAAGTAGTGTATACCTTAACAGATGATAATGCACTTCAAATAGAATATACCGCAACAACAGACAAGACTACGATCGTAAATTTAACCAATCATACCTATTTTAATTTAAGTGGAGAAGGTAGTGCAACGATTTTAGATCACGAGTTGATGATTACTGCTGATGCATACACTCCAGTAGATTCGACGCTTATCCCAACAGGGAATTTAACTCCTGTTAAAGGCACTGCCTTCGATTTTACCGTAGCTAAAACTATCGGAAAAGAAATTGAAAACGTTGATGAGCAGTTGAAATTTGGAAAGGGATACGATCATAATTGGGCATTGATTAAAAATGATGGGAAAACAGCTGTTGCAAGAGTTAAAAGTCCTGTTTCTGGAATTATAATGGAAGTGTATACTACCGAACCGGGTCTACAATTTTATTGTGGAAACTTTATGACAGGTATAGATAAAGACGGAAAAGGTGGTAAATCGTATCCATATCGCTCTGCATTTTGTTTAGAAACCCAACACTTTCCTGATGCGCCTAATCATGCTAATTTTGCATCAACGGTGTTAAAACCTGGAGAAACGTATACTACAAGCACAACCTATAAGTTTTTGAAATAGCTTTTTAGTAGTTGGTATATAATAGTTTGTACTTAGATAAAACGCTTTAAGCACGATGCGATATGAATCCAATTAGAATACTAAGTACTGTATACCCACTACGAAAAAACATAGATGCAAAAAAAGTATTTTAAGCTTTGTTCTACAGTCTTTCCGCTTCGCTTATGTTTTCAGCAATCTTTCTGGGAACTGAGAAACTTTTTCAATGGTAACTTGCTGCATCACTTGGTACAAATGGGCCTTAAACATGTTAATTGTATGTTCTCCGCCTTCATCGCCCAAAGCACCTACACCGTACATGAAAGGTCGCCCCATAAAGTTAAAATCAGAACCAACGGCATGCGCTCTTGCTAAATCAACACCAGAGCGAATGCCTCCATCTAACATGATTTTTAATTTAGATCGGTAATCTTGATTATTCGCTAATTTAATCAGTGAATTGATAGACGACTCGCCTGCGTCAATTTGCCTTCCTCCGTGGTTTGAGACAATTACACCGTCTACACCAATTTGAATCGCAGCCTGCATATCTTCGTCCGTCGCAATTCCTTTCAATACCAGTGGACCTTTCCAAATATCACGGATGGCCATCACTTTTTCTACATTCACTTTGCCAGTAAATGTTCTATTCATAAATTGTCCCAATTGCGCCATATCCAGCCCTTTTTCCATGTATGGCTTTAATGTTGCAAATGATGGAATCCCGTGCTGCAAGGTTTTTATCCCCCATAGGGGACGAGCTACTGCCTGCAATACATTGTTAATCGACATTTTTGGTGGTATGGATAATCCACTCTTAATCTCTTTATATCTTAAACCGAAAGCAGGGACATCTACCAATACAACTAATACAGGGCATTCGACCGCTTTTAATCTGTTTAAAATATCATCTCTTAATCTGTTTTCTGTGGGGTGGTACAATTGGAACCATGCTTTCCCATCAGATACTTCTGCAATGCGTTCTATACTACTAGTAGATACGGTACTTAATATGTAGGGAATATCGTTTTTAGCAGCGGCTTTAGCTAAAATTTCGGGAGCATTCGGCCACATTAAACCTTGCAATCCTATCGGTGATATACCAAAAGGGGCACTATATCGATGCCCAAACAACTCAACAGATAGATCGATATCTCCACCTACGCGCAAATAATTAGGCTTGAGGTAAATATTGTTGAAGTCACTTTCGTTACGTGATAAATTGAGTCCCTCATTACAGCCGCCTTCTAGGTAGTCGAAAGCGAACTTGGGAATTCGGCTTTTGGCCTTGCGTCGTAAGTCGGCAACAGAGGGGTATCGAGAATTGTAGGAGAAAGTAATTTTTTTAGTCATATTTAATTTGGATCCTTCAAACATAGGTCTTTTGGTAAGATTAACTGTTATGTGCTGTTAGGGTTTTATAGGTCTAATGATGTCAAATTATAAAAACGATCTACATTGCCAGAAAAGAATTGTTTACGTTCATTTTCAGTAAATCTTGAAGTGTATTTCGAAACTAGGCTGAGCCAATCTTTATACGGTCTACTTACTAGCACTACCGGCCAATCACTTCCGTATATCACTCGATCGGCACCAAAATGCTCGAAAATTACATCGAAACAATTAAATAGCTGTTTTTCAGTCCAATTATCCCAATCAGCTTCTACTAATAATCCTGAAATTTTGCAACTTACATTTGGATGTTGTGAAAGCACTTTGATATTTTCTTTCCACTTCTCTAAATCTTGATTCTTAACATCAGGCTTGCCGCAATGATCTAATACCAAAGGTTGGTCTTCAAGTTTGTCTACAAGCTGTATAATGGCTGGCAATTGGGTATGGTAGCATAATATATCGTAAGTATAGCCATAATTGTTTAAGGTCCGCACACCCTGAGCGAAACGATCAGCTACTATAAATTCATCTGGCTCTGCTTGTAATACATGTCTCCACCCCTTAATTAACTTAAAATTAGACCAATAATTTAATCTTTCTTCGAGTTGGTTGCTACACAAATCAACCCATCCTACAATTCCTTTAATAGCTGGATTTTCTTTAGCCAATGAAAGTAAAAAGTGGTTCTGATTTTCAGTTTGATCGGCCTGAACAGCAATACATCCCGAAATCGGAGTTAATGAGGTTGCTTTAGCAAAATCTGCTGGCGTAAAATCATTACGTATAGCATTCATTTCGGGTGTTATCCAACTATCTCTAACTGGATCAAAGTTCCAAAAATGCACATGAGAGTCGATCAAAGTTTAAAAATTTGATCCATTATTAGCCATTTTTCGCCAGATTTAGACCACGATAAGGCTTGCTGAAAATTCCACATTAATTTTTCCCATTCTTGCACTTTTGTATTTGCTTTATCTGCTTTGTTTTTAGCCTCAAAAGAAAAATCATCATCCACTTCCATAATCATCAATAAACGGTTCACAATTAAATAGATTTCCAAATTTAAAACACCAACTTCTTTCAGAGCATCTTTAACCTCTGGCCAAACCGATTTATGGTATGATTTATAGGTCGAAATCGATTTTTGATCATCTTTTAGATCAAGTGTAAAACAATATCTATCCATAATAAGCTTTAGCTAGTTGTTTGCTACTTCCAAGCCCATCAATACCCAATTCTACTACATCGCCCGGTTTTAAATACCATGGCTCAGGTTTTTGTCCTAATCCTACGCCAGCGGGTGTTCCTGTGGTAATCACATCTCCGGGTAAAAGAGTCATGAATTGACTCAAATATGAAACAATATAAGGTACCTTAAATATAAGATTTGAGGTATTGCCATTTTGTAACATTTTACCATTTACAGTAAGCCATAGACGCAAATTATGAATATCGGCAATTTCATCTGGAGTGGCTATAAATGGACCGATAGGAGCGAAGGTATCAGAACTTTTTCCTTTTACCCACTGGCCATTGCGTTCGAGCTGAAATTCGCGTTCGCTATAATCATTATGTAAAACATAACCTGCAATGTGATTATAAGCATCATCCTGTGTAACATATTTTGCCTTTTTGCCAATTACAATAGCTAATTCTACCTCCCAGTCTGTCTTTTTGCTGTTTTTAGGAATTTCTAAATCATCGTTAGGGCCAACTATGGCCGAGGTAGCCTTAAAGAAAACGATTGGTTCCGTAGGGATAGCTGCATTGGTTTCGGCCGCATGGTCTTTATAATTTAAACCGATACAAATAATTTTCGAAGGACGTGCAAGAGCAGGACCGAGTCGAATGCCTTTGTCTACAGATGGTAAGGAAGTAGACTTAATCGCTTCTTTTAATTGCTTAATGCCATCGCCAGCGAAAAATTCTTCATTATAATCGTCAACTAATGCCGATACATCGAAGTATTCTTCATTTATAATTACACCTGGTTTCTCTCTTCCTGCTTCACCAAATCGTATTAATTTCATTATTTATTTCGTTTAGTTTTTTCGTTATTTAGTTGGTTTACTGCCGTTCAATGTCCTTGCTCCTTAATCATCACTCGTGCTAGTTGTTTAATGTAGTGAAGCCACCATCAATTGGATAATCGCATCCCGTAATAAAAGATGCTTCATCACTACAAAGAAATAGGGCTAAAGCGCCAATTTCTTCGGGTTTACCCATACGACCAATTGGTTGTGTTTTTGATAATTTATCGAACATCTCTTCAATTTGATCTGGATAATTTTTTGCGATGAATCCATCTACAAAAGGAGTATGTACTCTAGCAGGGGAGATAGAGTTGCATCTTATGTTTTCGTTTATATAATCTTTAGCTACGCTCATTGTCATTGCCTTCACTGCCCCCTTGGCTGCGCTATATGCAAAACGATCAGGAAGGCCAATTAGCGAAGCTATCGATGCCATGTTAATAATCACCCCTCCACCTGACAAACGTAGTTGAGGTATGGCTGCATACAAGCAGTTGTAAACACCTTTTACATTTACATTCATTACCTGATCAAAATCATTTTCTAGGGTTGTATCTGCCTTGCCAACATGTGCAATACCTGCATTATTTACAAGGATGTTTATGCTGCCAATTTGACAAAATGTATTTATAACTTTCTTTTGTTCAGACACATCACAAGAATAACTAAATGCTTTGTTTCCATTAGCCTCAATTTCTTCTAAAGTTGATTTTGCTTGTTCAGTATTAAGTTCAAGCACGTGGACTTCGGCACCTTGCTTTGCTAATATGATAGCAATAGCTTTTCCAATTCCGCTACCTCCACCCGTTACTACTGCCTTTTTATTTTGTAATGAAAACATATAAATGATACGATTTTGTTCGAGAAGCATTATCAATCGAAAGGTATGATTTTGCTCGCATTTTTTACGATATTTTTTAGCTGAATTGATAATTATTTTATTACAAATAAAACTGTTATTAAATGACCTTTATTATATGGTATTGCCTAATGATTGTCTTATTTTGGCATAAAGTTATATACCGATCAAACAGAACTTCGTTTGGATGTAGAATTAATTAAGAAAAAGCAAACAAATCAGGATAAGAACATGGAAGTCGTCTTCCAATATTTAGATGAACTCATGGAGAAGAAGAACTTACAACAGAAAGCGAATACATCGGATATTA
>JACMOW010000249.1 GCA_014377775.1 Pedobacter sp.
AATTCAAGGTATGATCTCGGGTTTTAACAGCTAAAATAAACCGTTTAATGTCTTCCCTAATCTCATTGATGTAATAATAAAGAGAAATTACACTCATCAGCAAAATTAAACCAACTCCGGTAATGGTAAACCATAATTCTGTATTGCGGATTAAATAATATAAAAGCACTGCCATCAAATTAATGAACAACAGCCTACTGATTAATCGGAATGTGAATCTTTGATAAAACAATGAGTTTAAAGTTATAAGTTTAAAGTAATAAGATAACAATGTGTTAAAATTAATATTTGATTGCGACTTTAGAAAACTGAACTTAAAACTTTAAACTAAAGCCCAAACTTCTCAATCCGCCGATATAGCGCAGCACGCGTTAAGCCCAGCTCTGCTGCTGCTCTTGAAATATTGCCTTTATGCTTTTCTATGGCCTTATTTACCATCAATTTCTCCATTTCATCTAAAGGCATATCGGTTTGTAAAGCAAGCTGATTTCCAAATTTTTGAGGAGTAAGTTGTAAGTCTTCTAAACTAATGGCCAACCCGTCGCTCATAATCACCGCTCTTTCGATTACATGTTGCAGTTCACGAATGTTACCGGGCCAATGGTAGGTTAATAATGCTTGTTGTGCAGGGTTACTTATGGTTTGGATCAGTTTATGATATTTAGTAGCAAAAGTGGTTAAAAAATGCTTCGCCAATAGCATAATATCGTTTCCGCGTTCGCGAAGTGGAGGCAAAATAAGTGCTACGGTATTTATTCTGAACAATAAATCTTGTCTGAATGTACCTTTAGCCACCATTTCGTTCAGTGGCATATTGGTAGCACTAATTAAGCGTACATTAATTTTTCTGGCTTTACTTTCGCCTAAGCGTGTTACCGTTTGGTTTTGTAGTACACTTAATAGCTTGGCTTGCAATGGAAGTGAAAGATTCCCAATTTCATCTAAAAAAATAGTTCCGCCATCAGCCATTTCAAACCTGCCAGGCTTATCTTCTTTAGCATCGGTGAAAGCACCTTTTGCATAGCCAAAAAGCTCACTTTCGAATAAATTTTCATTCAATGAACCTAAATCTACGTGCATAAAGAATTGGTTTCTTCGTAAAGAGTTTTTATGCAATTCGTAAGCAAACACCTGCTTTCCAGTTCCATTTTCTCCTAAAATAAGTACATTTGCATCGGTTGGTGCAACTTTAATCATTGTTTTTTGTAAATATTGAACATTTTCGTTGTTGCCGATGATATTTTCAAACTTACGTTCCATGTCGTTTTGTAGCGAAGAGTGGATTTTCTCCAGTTTTTTAACCTTTTTATTCGATTGTCTGAGTTTTGAAGCAGCCGAAAGTGTGGCGAAAAGCTTTTCATTTTCCCAAGGTTTTAAAATAAAATCAGTAGCACCTTTTTTAATAGCCTGAACAGCAAGTTCAACATTGCCAAAGGCCGTCATTAAAATCACTACATAATCTTTATCAATAGAAAGAATATGTTCTAGCCAATATATACCTTCACGACCATCACTTGCACCTTTTTGATAATTCATATCCAACAAAATGATATCCACTTCGTTTTTGCTCAATAAAACATTAATTTCTCGTGGCGATTTGCAGGTTAATACTTGATTAAAATGCTGCTTTAAAAAAAGGCGTGCACTTAATAAAATGTCATCATCATCGTCTATTACTAAAATGTTGGCGTCTGTCATAGTCTGTTTAATTAAAAATAAACAAAGATCTTTCTTTCTCAACGAAAAAACGTCCTCTCGACGATAGGAGAGATCTATACAATTCTATCAAAATAGATATCCCCTCGCTACGCTGCGTTCGATAGGACGATCTCCTTAATAATCAAAAATAGACTGAACTGTCCGTTGTTGTACATCAACTGTTCGATATTGAACATATTTTTTTTGAGTATGCTTTTAATTAATTGATTTACAGGTAATTAAAATTCTACCATGTCTTGGCACAAAGTTGGCAAATAGCCTAACATATCACACCACCCAAATCAAATGGATAAAATAATACAGAAGAAAAGATTTAATAAGAGAACAATATTAATTATTGCGGGTACAATCGTATTTTTTGTGCTTGTTTTGTATGGCTACACCTTATCACTCAACAAAGTGTACAAAGCAGAAGCTGATAAAATTACTATTAACAAAGTACAGTATGGAGATTTTGAAGATGTGGTGCTCTTAAATGCGAGTGTAGTTCCATTAACTTCAGTAATTGTGAGCTCATCTGAGGGAGGTACCGTAGCAGAAATATTTACCGAAAATGGAGTAACTGTGGTTGCAGGAACACCATTATTGCGAATTGCTAATCCAAATGCATTATCAAGTTATACTTCAAGTGAAACCAGTATAACTGAACAAATTAATCAGTTACGAAAGCTGAGACTAGACTTGGAACAGAATCAAAGAATGATGAGCCAAGACATGATGGACATAGAGAACAGTTTAAGAACGGCTACGCGTAAATATAAAACAGACAGCTCCTTGTTCTCAAAAAAAGTAATTACGTTACAAGAATTTAATATTTCTAATCAGGATTACGAATATTTCCAAGGTAGAAAGGCCCTATTAAAGCAGGCAGTTAGACAAGAAAATCAAAGCAGAGTAATGCAATTACAGCAAATAGAATTATCCATTACTCGGATGAACGAAAGTTTGCAAACAATTAGGCAAAATATAGAAAACATGACCATTAAGGCGCCTGTTTCGGGTCGTTTATCATCTTATGATCCGGTAATTGGGAAATCATACAATGCCAATGAAATGTTAGGTAAAATTGATGTTTTGCAGGGCTATAAATTACAAGCAGGTGTGGATGAGTATTACGTCAACCGAGTAAAAGAAGGACAAACAGCGCAATGCGAGTTTAACGGAAAGACCTATTCACTTACCGTTAGAAAAGTGATACCAGAAGTTACTGCAGGCCAATTTCAAGTAGAGTTGGTATTCGAAGGAAAATCGCCCGACGAATTGAGAAGAGGATTATCACTACAAGTTAAATTAACCTTATCTGATAACAGTAAGTCGCTTTTATTGGCACAAGGACAGTTTTTTCAAAGTACAGGTGGCAGCTGGGTATTTGTAATTACGAATGGAAAAGCGACTAAACGTAATGTTAAGATTGGCCGTAAAAACTATTTATATTATGAAGTATTAGAAGGTTTACAAAAAGACGAAGAAGTAATTACCTCATCCTATGATCAGTTTAATCAGTACGATATTATAGAGATTAATAATTAATAGACGTGAGATATCAGATAGGAGTATTGAGACGAAATGCTTAACAATATTAACAAAAAAAGAAATTTATTTAACACTCGATATTTAAACTACATACTATAAAGAAAATGATCAAAATTGAAAATCTCGAAAAAGTTTACAAAACGGAAGAAATTGAAACTACAGCTTTAAATGGAATCAACCTTTATGTAAAGGAAGGAGAATTTGTTTCCATTATGGGACCGTCGGGTTGTGGAAAATCGACTTTATTAAACGTGATGGGCCTTTTAGATAAGCCAGAAAGTGGTAGCTACAAATTCGTAGATACCGAATTGTTAACTTTAAATGATAGAGAGCGCTCAAATTTTAGAAAGCGGAACATGGGTTTTGTATTTCAAAACTTCAATCTGATTGATGAATTAACTGTGTTCGAAAACATCGAATTACCCTTAATTTATAATAAGGTACCTGCGGCAGAGCGTAAAAAGTTGGTCAATGAAATTATCGCACGCATGAACATTATAAACCGTAGCGGTCACTTTCCCCAACAATTATCTGGTGGTCAGCAACAACGTGTAGCCGTTGCCCGTGCCTTGGTTACCAAACCAAAATTAGTTTTGGCCGATGAGCCTACTGGAAATTTGGACAGTACGCATGGTAATGAAGTAATGGAATTGCTTTGCGAGTTAAATGAAATGGGAACAACGATCGTAATGGTTACACACTCTAGTCATGACGCGAGTTTCTCTAACCGTATTATTAACCTAAAAGACGGTCATGTAATTTCGGAGAAAGTAAATAAAGGCAGAACTGAGGAATTGATCTAAGCTAAAAGCCTAAAGACCAAAGTCAAAAGGTAAAAGACAAAAGGCACAAACCAACGAACAAACTATGTCTCAAATCTCATATCTCAATACTAAAATCTATTAAAATGTTTAAACTCAACTTAAAAATCGCCCTGCGTAACCTTTGGAAGAACAAGGGCTTTTCGATCATAAATATTGGCGGATTGGCCATAGGCTTAGCGAGTTGTATGATTTTATTGTTGTATATCGTTTATGAATTTGGCTACGATAAACAATTTAAAAATTATAATACTACTTACGTTGCCTATACCAATATGGAAGCAAACGGCAAAACATTTAGTTGGGCTTGGACGCCAGGCTTGCTAGCTCCAGCGTTAAAGGAAAAAGTACCTGCAGTTCAAAATGCTTCTAGGTTAACCTATCCAAATTCACAGTTAATTAGTTATAACGATAACAAAATTAAAAATAAAGGCATTTTCGCTGATCCAGCCTTTCTTAAAATACTAGATTATAATTTTTTAAAGGGTAAAGCAAATCAATCCCTGCAAAATATAAATACGGTTATCATTACCAACAGCTTAGCCGGAAAACTATTTGGAAAAGAAAATCCGATTAATAAAATTGTAAAATTAAATAATACTGAAGCCTTAAAAGTAGAAGGAGTAATAGCCGATTTACCAGAAAACAGCAGCATTAAGTTTGATTATATCATGCCATGGAAGTTATTTGAGAAAGGAGAGCCATGGATAAAAAAGCAAGGTTGGGGAAGTAATTTTTGCTTAACAATGGTGCAATTACAAAGTTCGAGCAGTTTAGACGAAGTAAATGCGTCTGTTAAAAATTTTTATACACAAAATGATAGTGGTATTACGAATGATTTGTTTTTACATCCCTTATCTAAATGGCATTTATATAACGAGTTCGAAAATGGGAAATCGGTTGGGGGTAAAATAGATCAGCTAAAAATATTTTTGCTTCTGGCGATTTGTATTCTCTTAATTGCTTGTGTTAATTTTATGAATCTTTCTACGGCACGATCAGAAAAAAGAGCGAAAGAAGTGGGCATTCGAAAAGCGATTGGGTCGACCAGAAAGGCATTAATTTCTCAATTTATCTTAGAAAGCACTTTATTATCTCTTATCGGTACACTGATCGCCTTTATTCTAGTAGAAATGAGTTTACCATACTTCAATAATTTATTAGGCATTAATTTAGTAATTGAATATGAAAATTGGAGATATTGGCTAACGCTGGTCGGCTTAATACTGTTTACAGGCTTAATCGCTGGTAGCTATCCTGCCTTTTATCTATCCTCATTTGAGCCTATTAAAGTGCTTAAGGGTTTTGGTATGAAGTCTAGCTCCTCATTCTCTATCCGTAAGGTACTGGTTGTTTTTCAATTTGTTTTTGCTGCCTGTTTAATCGTTTGTACGGTTGTTATCTACCAACAGCTAAGTTATATTAAAAATAAACCCATTGGTTACGATAAAGGAAACCTTATACAAATGGCTGTTCAAGGTAACCTGAGGGACTGGAAAAAATTAGATTTACTTAAAACACAATTGCTAAAATCTGGTGTAGCTAAAAATATTTCTACCTTGAGTATGGATCTTGATCAAGGAGGTAACAATACATCAAACCTGAGTTGGCCTGGTAAAAACCCGAAAGAAAAAGTATTATTTAACCAAAGGGCAATTGGTAACGATTTTGTAGAAACCATTGGATCGAAAATTACAGAAGGAAGATCGTTTTCAGCACAATTTACAAGCGATACCACCTCTTTTGTGTTAAATGAGGCCGCTGTTAAGATTATGGGATTAAAAAATCCTGTGGGCACGGTTGTAGATTATGGCGGCACTAAGTGTACTATTATTGGGGTAATGAAAGATTTTGTGGCCGAATCTCCTTATCAAAAAGTAGCACCAATGTTTTTTTATACTTCCAATAGAGACCCTGCTGCGGTAATGCTTATCCGACTAAATGAACAGCAAAGCATTGGTACATCACTTTATCAGTTGGATAAGATGGTTAAAGAAATGAACCCGGATTATCCTGTAGATAGAAAATTTGTAAGTGATTCGTTTGAAGAAAAGTTTAAAGATGAAAAGCTATTAGGTACACTTTCGAATTGGTTTGGTGGCTTCGCGATATTCATTTCTGCGCTAGGTTTACTCGGTCTTGCTTTATTTATGGCCGAGCAGCGTAAAAAAGAGATCAGTATCCGAAAAGTTTTAGGTGCCAGTACCACTAACATACTTACTTTATTGAATAAGGATTTTATAAAACTAGTAGCCATATCCAATTTGATTGCATTTCCACT
>JACMOW010000250.1 GCA_014377775.1 Pedobacter sp.
AACTGCAAAGGGAGCTGCAGACTTATTATTGATTACCCAAGCGCATCCAGAAGGTGAAATAGACAAGGTAACCTCCCCAAAAGGATGTACCATTGCTGGTTTAAATGAAATGGAGCACAATGGTTTTAGTTCGGCCTTTATAAAAGGCATTAAGCTTTCGGCATTAAAAGCAGGTGGGTTATACAAAGAAAATTAAAGAAGGTAAGATGGAAAATGGAAAAGGTAACATGGAAAATCTTATTAAAGAAAGCACAGAATTGCTTCGTGAACTGATTAGAACACCTTCTTTTAGTAAGGAAGAACAACAAACTGGAAATAAAATAGAACTGTTTTTACAGCAACATGGGGTAAAAACAAATCGTAAGCTCAATAATATTTGGGCTTATAATAAGTTTTACAATGCTTCAAAGCCTACCATTTTATTAAACTCTCATCACGATACTGTGAAGCCAAATTCTGGTTACACAAGAAACCCTTTTTCAGCAGATTTTGTAGAAGATAAGTTGTATGGGCTAGGTAGTAATGATGCAGGAGGCTGTTTAGTATCGTTAATTGCCACATTTCTATATTTTTATCCACAAGAAAATCTAAGCTATAACTTTTGTTTAGCGGCAACAGCCGAAGAGGAAATATCTGGAAATGATGGTTTGGAGCTGGTTATTCCAGATTTGGGTGAATTAGCTTTTGCCATAGTTGGCGAACCTACCGAAATGCATTTGGCCATAGCCGAAAAAGGCCTGTTGGTAATTGATTGTATTGCCCATGGAAAAGCTGGTCATGCTGCGCGCGATGAAGGAGAAAATGCTATTTATAAAGCATTAAAAGATATAGAATGGTTCAGAACCCATGAGTTTCCCAAAATATCGGAGGTTTTTGGCCCTGTTAAAATGACAGTAACTATTATAAACGCAGGCTCACAACACAATGTAGTGCCAGCCAACTGCACATTTACGGTTGATGTTCGGGTTACAGATTCATATACCAATGAAGAGGTTGTAGAAATTATTAAGCAGTACGTAGATTGTGATGTTAATCCACGATCCGTTCGTTTAAAACCTTCAAAAATTGATAAAGACCATCCTATTGTACAATCTGGATTAGCCTTGGGTAAAACAACTTACGGTTCACCAACAACCTCCGATCAGGCATTGCTTTCTATTCCTTCTTTAAAGTGCGGGCCAGGTTTTTCTGGGCGTTCGCATATGGCGGATGAATTTTTATATGTACATGAAATTAGGCAAGGAATTGAAGGCTACATTAATATGTTAAAGCCAGTAGTTAATGGCAAATAGATTAATTATTAAAAATCATGACTCTTCTTAATTATCGCTTTCTTCAAAAGCCCTTACATCAAGGTGTTTTTCCATGTCCAAACGGTTAACCCCTTTACTCCACCATTCGGGGGCGGGTTTTCCTTTTAACATATAATCAAAATACTCCATCATCCGCACTGCGTAATCTTTACGGTTTGGTAATTTGGCAATACCATGATTTTCTCCCCGATACGTAACCATCACCACTGGCTTATTTAATCTCCTTAAACCATTATAATATTCAATCCCTTGCGTAAAATCAACCGCCCCATCTTTATCGTTGTGCAATAACAGCAATGGCGTTTGTACCTTTTTGATGTGATAAACTGGGGAGTTGCGTGCAAATGCGTCCCAATTATCCCAATAACCAGGAGTTAAACGACCTTGACTGGCTTCGAATATCGCTTGATTGGTGCCACCACTGTTCCAATAAATTAAGCTATACATGCTAATCATATTGGTTAAAGGCGCGCCTGCTGCTGCTGCTTTAAAGATGTTGGTTTGTGTAATTAGGAACGACGTTTGGTATCCTCCCCAAGAGTGCCCGTGGATGGCTACATTTTTTTCATCAACAATACCAGTGGCAATCGCTGCTTTAACTGCGGGCACTACACAGGCTACTGACGACATACCTGGATCATTTAACTTATATTTAATATCTGGTTCTAAAACCGCGTAACCATTGCTTAGGTACATCGCCTTGTTAAATCCGGCACCAGGAAAACTTGGCATCGAATAATTGTTCAAGCCGTCTGTTAAACGCTCGTAGATATAGGTGATGGTTGGATATGCTTTTCCAGGCACATAGTTAGCTGGCAAATAGAGAGCCGCCTGTAAACTATCGCCATTAGCGCTTATATAATTGATTAATTTAACGCCTGTGGTCCATGCGTATTTAGCCTGATCGGGCGTATTGGTATTCACTTGTTTCGGCGCAACTAAGGTAGCCGTAGTACTTGCGTAATAGCTTGGAGATTCCTGAGCATTACTTTTTGTGTAAACATATACACTTCCCCTTTCTGCTTTCGCAAAACTTCCATAAGTATTGTCGTCCATAAACAAGACCTCAATTTTATTTTTGCCCGCTGCTAAAAGTCCAATTCCGCCCTTTTTATCATTCGTACTAAACACATTAAAATATTGGTCTTTACTTAAGTCTGTTCCCTTTTCGTCTTGATAAATTCTTAGCCTTCCCGCAACTTCCGTTTTCTTACTTTTCCAATTATCTGATAAAGAAACGACACCTTTTCCATCTGCCGAAATTTTCCAAAGGTCGTAATTATCCATAATCAATGCATATTTCGAATCAGTACTCCATCCCAAATTTTGTGTTGCAGGTTTGTTCACATTATGATCATCTAGCTGATCAATGAAAGACGATTTAATGTTACCAGTTAGGTTTGTACTTACGGTAGTTTCTAAATTTATACTGTAAAAAATACCATCAACATAATAACTAGCTGTTTTTCCGTTTGGCGCAACAGATAAGCGCCCGCCATTGGTGGCGTACATCTTATCGAATATCTGTTTCTTTGCTCCCGTTTTTAAGTCAATCAAATAAATATCGGTATAACTTTGACCATCTAAATTGCCCATTAATTCATATTTCGAATTGTCGTAACCAATTGCGTATAACTGCTTTGGCGCAACCATTACCGACCGCATATTGCTATCTGCTAATTGTGTAAATTTTTGATCTGAAATGCGATAAGAGCTGGTATAACTAAATGTTTTATCTCTTGCTTCTTGCGTTTGCTGTGCAGATTGTAAGCGCTTATCTTGCCAATTCCAAATCATCATATCCGGTTTTTCAATGTCTTCCTTTTTAGGCTCTGGCTTTGCTTTACTTGTGCTGTCCGCTTTCTTATCTTCTTTTTTAGCTAAAGAATTAATTCCGAAGTATAAAGTAGTTTGATCATCAGACCAATACGGACTGGCGTTGGTATTTATGCCCATTTCCTTAGGGAAACCATTATCCTCCAAACCGTTATAAGTAACTTTAGTTGTTAAATCTCCATTAATTTTGCTAATGCCAATTACGCTAAGTACCTCGTCTTTATATTTATCGTTTTTATTCGCTTTTAACGCCGCAAAAGCAGTTCCATTTTCGTTCCAGTTTATACTCTTATAGGCCGCCTTATCATTATCTAATGCGATAGTAATTCCCGTTTTCATGTCGCGCAACAAAATGCCATTTCCATTTTGGCCATTAGCATCAACCGTATAGGCCAATTGATCTCCAGCTTTGTTAAAGGCAAATTCGGCTACATTTCCTAAGTTAAAGCTCTTCTTACTACTTAAGTTGTATAACAAAATATCGGTTCCCTTTGCGGCGGTTGGCTCTTTTGAAGCCGTTTCTAAAGCCATAAATTGAACGGCAAGCCACGATGGCGAGTCTCCAGAAAAACTAAAACTTTTTACTCTTTCAAAAGTAATTTGTTTATTGTCGGCTAACGAAACCAGCATTAACTTATCATATACTGGTTTATTTGTTTTACGTGCAGCCTTGGCTTCTACATCCTTTACCGAAACTTTGAACGCAGCATATTTCGAGTCTTTCGAAAAAGATAATCCACTTGCACTTGCGCCAATTGGATAAGAATAGTGTAAGGTATCGAGCGTTTTTTTAATCATCATTTTCAAATCGCCTTCGGTAGGCCCGCTCGCCCAAGCCATCCATTGCCCATCTGGAGATAGGGAATTGCCTCTGTTATAGGTCCATTTTGAAACATCTTTCCAAGTTAAAGCAGGTTTTTGCTGCGCAAAGGCATTGCAAACAAATGGCACAAGAAATGCAAATAGAATAAATTTTAAATTCTTCATCATTAAGGGTTTGGTTTTGCTAAAGTAATATTTTAACGCGAAATTTCGTAACTTTTTGTCCTGTCGTAATAACCCATCCTAAACATTTTCGTCATCCGATGAACATGGGCATTGTGCATATTCTCATCGGATGACGACACGGTAATGACCTACGATACTAGATTTATTTGTACTTTTACGGCAATAGGAGAGTTTTAAATAGGGTTAAAAATGAAGATCTGGCAAAAAAACATTGAAGTTAATAAAGGAATAGAAGCATTTACTGTGGGTAAGGATAGAGAATTGGACTTACAAATGGCAGCTTTTGATGTTTTAGGCTCCTTAGCTCATGTTGAAATGCTCGAAAGCATTAATTTACTAACGAAGGAAGAGTTAAGTCGGTTACAAATTGCATTAAAAGAAATTTATCAAGAAATTATAGCGGGCAACTTTACGATAGACGAAAATGTTGAGGATGTACATTCGCAAGTAGAGTGGCTTTTAACGGAGCGCGTAGGCGAAGCAGGCAAAAAAATTCATAGCGGCCGATCAAGAAATGATCAGGTTTTGGTAGATCTAAAGCTTTATTTCAGGTCGTGCATCCAAGAAATAGTCGGAAATACAAAGGCTTTATTTGATCAGCTTATCGCATTAAGCAATACCCATAAACACAAACTATTGCCTGGTTACACGCACCTACAAATTGCCATGCCATCGTCTTTTGGCTTATGGTTTGGTGCTTATGCCGAAAGTTTGGTTGACGATATGGAGGTGATGTTAGCTGCCTACAAAATCTGCAATAAAAACCCTTTGGGGTCTGCTGCAGGTTATGGCTCATCATTCCCTTTAAACAGAACCATGACGACTGAATTATTAGGCTTTCATAAGCTCAATTATAATGTGGTATATGCACAAATGGGGAGGGGTAAAGCCGAAAGAATATTAGCTCAGGCGATGTCGTCTGTTGCGGCTACATTAGCCAAAATGGCGATGGATATTTGTTTGTTCATTAATCAAAATTTCGGATTTATTAGTTTCCCTGATGAATTAACTACGGGTTCGAGCATTATGCCGCACAAAAAAAATCCAGACGTTTTTGAATTAATTCGTTCTCGTTGTAATAAAATTCAAGCTTTACCAAATGAAATTGCGATGATGACTACCAATCTTCCATCAGGCTACCACCGCGATTTACAGTTGCTTAAAGAAAATCTTTTTCCGGCTATCACATCTTTAAATGAATGCTTGGAAATGTGTACTTTTATGTTGCAAAATATTACGGTAAAAGACAACATTCTCGACGATAAAAAATACGATTATCTGTTTAGTGTGGATGCGGTAAATGAATTGGTTTTAAGTGGCACACCGTTTAGAGAGGCCTATAAAATTGTTGGCGAAACTATAGATAATGGCACATTTACGCCAAATAAAACATTAAAACATACACACGAAGGAAGTATTGGCAATTTATGTAATTTAGAAATTGGCTTCTTGATGAATGCCGTTTTGGAACAATTTAACTTTGCCTACATAAATGAGAAAATCGAAAATTTAGTTAAACCATGAATGTATCCGTATTAGCCAATACCCTTATTGGATCAGAAATTATTAAAATCGGTAACGAGGTTAATGAAATGAAACGAAAAGGCGCTCAAATCGCCAACTTAACCATCGGCGATTTTGATCCAGCTATTTTTCCAATTCCTAAGGCTTTAGAAGAAGCAATTGTAACAGCTTATCGAGACGGACATACCAACTATCCGCCCGCAGATGGAATTTTAGCATTGCGCGAAACCATTGTAGATGTGGTGGCCGATCGCTATGAACTAGACTACACCATCAACGATATTCTGGTTGCAGGAGGCTCTCGTCCACTAATCTATGCACTTTACTTAACATTAATTGATCCAGGTGATAAAGTTTTGTACCCCACCCCTTCGTGGAACAATAATCACTATTGCCACCTTTCGGCAGCAAGTGGGGTGATGATCGAAACCACGGTAGAAAACAATTTCATGCCTACTGCAGCCCAATTAAAACCACATTTGAAAGGGGCCACTTTATTGGCTTTATGTTCGCCATTAAATCCAACTGGCACCATGTTTACCCAACAACAGTTAGAAGAAATTTGCGATATTGTAATCGAAGAAAACCAATCGCGCAAGGCGGATGAAAAACCGTTATATATCATGTACGATCAGATTTATTCGTTGTTAACTTTCGGCAAGGAACACGTAAATCCAGTAAGTTTAAGACCCGCATTAAAAGATTATGTGATTTACATCGATGGCATTTCAAAATGTTTGGCCTCCACAGGCGTACGCGTAGGTTGGGCTTTCGGACCAGCACATATTATCGCCAAAATGAAATCCCTTTTGGGCCATATCGGTGCTTGGGCGCCTAAGGCAGAGCAGGTGGCCGTTGCGGGGTATTTTAAGCAAAAAGAATTGGTTGATCAATATTTAACAAGCTTTAAAACGCAAGTTCAGGCGAGTTTAGATGAACTTTATAAGGGGTTTCAAACTTTAAAAAGTGAAGGCTTTGCAGTTGATGCAGTAGTACCCATGGGCGCAATTTATCTCACCTTAAAAATAGATTATATTGGCAAAACTACCCCATCGGGTGATGTATTAAGCAACAGTGCTGACGTAAATTTCTACCTCATTAAAGAAGCAAAAGTAGCGATTGTTCCTTTCTCGGCCTTTGGCAACGAAGAAAATATGCCTTGGTTTAGGGCATCGATTGGGGGATGCTCATTAGCGGATATTAAAAATATGATTCCGAGAATTGCGGAGGCGTTGCGGAAGTTGAAATAATAGTTTCTATTTCGTTGATTACGTGTGTATGCTCTACTAATATTTCTTTATTTAAAAGGCCTCTATTAGTTGGTAAGGGTTTGCTTAAATAAATTAACTACACTTATTACGTCAGAAAGGTTTATCTAGTGAAATGATTTATGAAAAAGTTATTCGCATGAAGAAATGAGTTTAAATTCATCTAACGAAAACATTTCTACTCCCTTTGAAAAAATTTTCATTATTTAATTTGATTATTCAAAATTTGTATTATTTTTGATACAAATTTTTTTAATGCGTCCTAAATTCTCTTTCAAAGACATCTTTTATCCACATCCACAAGATCGGAACAAAAGAATAGCATTGCTATTTTG
>JACMOW010000251.1 GCA_014377775.1 Pedobacter sp.
AAAAATAGTAAACACAGAAGATAAAAAGGCTAAACAATAATGGCAAATCATAAATCGTCTTTAAAAAGAATTAGAGCAAACGCGACAAAACGTCTACGTAACAGATATCAAGCAAAAACTACACGTACCTTTATTAAAAGATTACGTGCTGCTGAAGATAAAAAAACGGGTATTGAATTACTACCTAAAGTAATTTCAATGCTAGATCGTTTGGCAAAAAAGAATGTTATTCATAAAAATAAAGCTGCTAACAACAAATCTAAATTAACGAAATTCGTTAACGGATTAAAATAGCCTCGTTTTATTAACGATATAGAAACGGAATAGTTTAACGCTATTCCGTTTTTTTATGCATTCTAAATCCATATCTTTACCTTAAATAAATCCATCCCTCATATTGTTAAATGATTAATCAATAAATTGAATGGACAACTATGCTCAAAAATTAGGGATAAAAACCTGGGCGGATGCAGATCGGCCTCGAGAAAAATTAATATTACAAGGTCGCAGAGCCTTAACCGATGCCGAATTAATAGCAATTTTAATAGGATCGGGTAATAAAACCGAAACAGCAGTCGACTTAAGTAAGCGAATTCTTGCCTATTATCAAAACGACTTGGCTAAGCTCGCAAAATTGGGTATCAAAGAGTTATCTAAGTTTAAGGGGATTGGTATGGCTAAGGCGTTGGGCATTGTGGCTGCCTTAGAATTGGGTAGAAGAAGGAAGGAAAAGGAAAGCGACAAATTATTACCAAAAATTACATCGTCAACAGATGCTCATGTTATTTTTAGGACAGAGTTGGCCGATTTAGCACATGAGGAATTCTGGATCTTGTTGCTTAATAAGGCAAATCGAGTATTGGCGAAGCAACGCATTAGTGCTGGTGGACAAGCGATGACCGTTGTAGATCCGAAGCTAATATTTAAGATTGCTCTCGAACAAAATGCAGCATCTATTATACTCGGGCACAACCATCCATCTGGAAACCTTAATGCAAGTACAGCCGATATTCATATTACCAAGAAGTTGGTAGAAGCCGGTAAATTATTAGAATTACCAGTGCTCGATCATATTATTTTAACCGATCATTCTTTTATAAGCATGGCAGATGAAGGTTTGATTAAGACTTCACTTTGAATTTTCTAAACAATTTTACCTTTCCGCTTTCCGCATTAAATAATATCTTTGCATTTTAATCCTAGATGTCAGATTCGAGCACATTGTCTTGATACTTGATACTAGATACTAGATACTAAACAATGAAAATATCATACAGTTGGCTTAAGCAATTTATACATACCGATAAAACTCCGCAAGAAATTTCTTTAATCTTAACCGATATTGGTTTAGAGGTAGAAAGCTTAGAAAAAGTGCAGCCTATTTTGGGTGGCTTAGAAGGATTGGTAATTGGCCATGTGGTAAACTGTATTCAGCACCCTAATGCCGATCGCTTGCGCATAACTAAAGTAGATGTAGGTACAGGAGATCTATTACAAATTGTTTGTGGTGCACCAAATGTTGGTGTAAATCAAAAAGTAGTGGTTGCCACAGTAGGTACAACCGTTTACCCAAATGAGGGCGAGCCTTTTAAAATCAATAAATCGAAAATAAGGGGTGAGGTTTCTGAGGGAATGATTTGTGCTGAAGACGAAATTGGCTTAGGTGCTTCCCATGCAGGGATTATGGTGTTGCCCGAAGATACTCATATTGGGATTGCAGCAAAATCATTCTTTAAAATGGAAGATGATTTTATGTTCGAAATTGGATTAACCCCGAATAGGGCAGATGCTGCCTCACATTTAGGCGTGGCCAGGGATTTGGCGGCCTACTTGCGTATCGGTTATAAGATGCCCGATGTAAGTGCATTTAAAGTTACCAATGAAAGCTTAACGATTGATGTAAACGTTGAAGATACCAATGCATGCCCACGTTACAGTAGTGTAAGCATTAGCGGTGTAACCGTAAAATCATCGCCAGATTGGCTAAAAGATAAATTAAAAGTAATTGGCATTCGGCCGATAAATAATATTGTTGATGTAACCAATTATGTTTTACACGA
>JACMOW010000252.1 GCA_014377775.1 Pedobacter sp.
ATCCACATACTCGTCTTCTATAATCGGGATTTCACGATTAATTAAGGGTATAAAAACTTTCCTTCCTTTTAAATGGGCAAAACGTTCATCGTTTGGATGGTTACAAATCGCCGCATCGGCCATAATGGTTTCTGGACGAGTGGAGGCTTTCCTGAGAAAGTTTGGCGTTAAATCTTCTTGATACTTGATACTTGCTACTTGATACTCAATACTTGCTACTCGATACTTAATATAATACAACTTCGAATTTACTTCTTTGCGAATTACTTCTTCATCAGAAACAGCTGTTTTACCTGCAGGATCCCAGTTTACCATCCTTACTCCCCGGTAAATCCATCCTTTTTTATATAAATGAATAAAACTATCAATAACCGCCTCAGATAAATCATCCTCCATGGTAAAGCGTGTTCTATCCCAATCACAACTTGCACCTAGCTTTTTTAACTGCTCTAAAATAATTCCTCCGTACTTTTCTTTCCACTCCCAAGCATACGCTAAAAACGCCTCACGCGTAAGGTCCTTTTTACTAATCCCTCGCTCTTTTAGCATGGCCACTACTTTAGCCTCTGTGGCAATAGAAGCATGATCGGTACCCGGCACCCAGCAGGCATTTTTACCCTGCATACGTGCTTTTCGAATCAATACATCCTGAATGGTATTGTTAAGCATATGCCCCATGTGCAACACGCCTGTAACGTTAGGGGGCGGAATTACAATCGTATACGGCTCCCGTTCATCGGGCTCAGAATGAAAAAATTTCTTGGTAAGCCAATAGCTATACCATTTGTCTTCGGTTTCGGCTGGATTGTATTTAGTTGATATGCTCATGAAAAAATGTGTGGACTACAAAAATAGGCAAATAAGGTGAAAGCTAAAAGGGGAATGAGATATGTGAAAGTTAAAATGAAAGATCTGAGTTTATAAATTTATAATCTGCACAATAAAAGAGTTAAAATGATGTTTATGTAGGTATAAATTATCAATTATGAAATCGTTCAGATTATCAATTTTTAACTACGATTTTTTCAGAAGATTTGGTTTGAATAAAATCTACAATTGGTTTAACAAGTAATATTTCTATTATCTTGTTAAAATTAGGTAGTTAATGCTTAATTTCAACTTCTAATTTATTTATGATCATGACATCACTCAAAAATTACTTAGCAGTTTTTGGTATTTTAGCGACCAGTTTTTCTACTTTCGCACAAACTGCCCCTAAAAAATATATAGATCCAGCCAATATGGATTTAAGCGTAAAACCCGGAAACGACTTTTACCAATATGCCAGTGGTACTTGGATTAAAAAAAATCCTGTTCCAGCAAAAGAAACACGTTGGGGCTCATTTAACGAATTACGAGAGTTTAATTCACAAGCTGTTAAAGGCTTAGTTCAAAATGCTGCAGCAGATAAAAGTGCGCTTGCAGGGTCGGTAACTAAAAGAGTTGGCGACTTCTATGCCGCTGCAATGGACAGCATAACGATTGAGAAACTAGGCTATACTCCAATTAAGGGCGACCTCGAAAAAATTAACCAGATCAACACCGTTCAAGGCTTATTAGATCATATCGCCTATATGCGAACCTCTGGAATTGGTGGCCCACTATTTGGTTTTGGAGTTGGCCAAGATCGAAAAAATGTGACCAAGTATGTGGTAAACATTTCGCAAGGCGGAACAACGTTGGGCGATAGAGATTATTATTTGAAAGATGATCCACAAAGCCAGAAAATTAGAGCGGCTTATAACACCTATATGGTTAAGTTATTTACACTAACTGGTAGTACCGATGCAATGGCAAAGCAAAAAGCCTCTACGGTTTTTAATTTAGAAAAAGCATTAGCCGAAGCGCAGATGAGTCGAATCGAAATGCGCGACCAATATAAAACCTATAATAAACTAACAGTTACCGAATTCAATAAAATAACACCAAACATCAATTGGAATACCTTAATGCCTAAATTTAAAATTACCGGACAAGATACCGTGTTGGTAAATTCGTTAGCTTTCTTTAAAAGCCTAGATGGCATGTTAAGCAGTGTTCCATTAGAAGATTGGAAAACGTATTTATCATGGAACATTCTTAAAGGATCAGCAAACAACCTAAGTTCTCCATTTGTAAAAGCAAGCTTTGCCTTTACGCAGGCACAAAGCGGACAAAAAGTTCAAACACCAAGATGGCAACGCATGTCATCATTAACAGATGGCACTATCGGTGAATTGCTTGGGCAGCTTTATGTAGCAAAATATTTCAAACCTGACGCAAAAGTTAGAATGGATGCAATGATCGTAAACTTGCGTAAAGCCTTTGAAATTAGGATAAACGGTTTAGAATGGATGAGCGACGCTACAAAGAAAAGGGCGTTAGCAAAATTACAAGCATTTACGCCGAAAGTTGGTTATACCACCAAATGGAGAACCTATGATGGGTTAGCGATTACTAGATCAACTTATTTTCAGAACTTACGCAATGCTGGAATTTGGGCGTATAACGAAAATATAAAACAACTAGGTAAACCAGTAGATCGTACTCGTTTTGGAATGACACCACCCACTGTAAATGCGTCTTATAGC
>JACMOW010000253.1 GCA_014377775.1 Pedobacter sp.
GAACTAGAAACTTTCCAGAAATCAGCAGAATGGGATGGCCCTAGCGAACCTTTGGCTGCCTATCGCGACCTCATTTCTCAGGATACCATTGATAAAGAAATTAACCAAATCGTTTGTTTAAATTATGGTTTTGGCGGCACCAACAGCGCCATGTCCATTTCTAGAAACAATTAAGATGATTAACAATAAAGATAAAGTAGCCGTTATTTTTGGCGTAAGAAATGATAGTTCCATCGCCTATGATGTAGCCCTAAAGCTGCACCAATCGGGCTGTAAAATTGCGCTTAATTATGTAGAGGATACAAAGCTAAATGTACTGCATCTACTGTCTGAATTGGGTATAGATAGCGCATTCGCCATGGAGGTGGATGTAAGAAATGAGCAACAGATTACAGACTTTTTGAAATTCGTACATCAAAAAATAGGACCTATCGATTATATATTACATGGCGTAGCTTTTGGTAGTCAGCAAGTGATGTGTTACACCCTACCAGGCAGTAACGAACCTGCACCAACTTATTTGAACATCCCTTTCGAAGATTTGATGGATTCGTTTAACATTAGCGCTTATTCTTTACTACGAATTGCCCGTGCAGCAGAACCTTTTATGGCGCCAAAAGCATCGATATTAACCCTCACGTACAATGCCTCGCAAAGGGTTTTTCCGGGTTATGCTGGGATGTCTATTAACAAGGCGGCACTAGAAAATATCGTACTTTATTTGGCCGATTATTTTAGGAGCAAACAGATTAGGGTAAATGCCGTGTCGGCCGGTTTAGTGATGACCACCTCCGCTGGGGGTATAAACGGCGTACGGAAATTGAGGAAAATGACTAAAATTACCGCCCCACTAGGTAATATTACCGCGAGTGATGTGGGCGATGCGGCTTTATATTATTTTTCGGATCTTTCTAAAAAAGTAACTGGCAATATCCATTTTGTAGATGGTGGATTTAATATGATGGGTTTGGCAATAGATGAACAATGAAATCTTAAAATCGGTAGAGGTGCTGGCTGCAGATAAAAATTTTGCAGTAGGCAACGATATTGTTTTTATTCCTGATTTCGTTAAATCCCTAACCCCATTATTTAAAGAAAAAGTATATACGGTGGCAGAAATCGCCTATTGCAACCAGTTCGACAATGCATTATTACGTTACGCGGCTACATGGGCGGCCAAAGAGGCGGTTTATAAAGCAATTAAACAGCTCAACAGCGCAGCGCTACCTTGGAAAAAAATTGAGATCAGCAGAGATAAAATTGCCGGAAAGCCGCAGGTAACCCTACATTCAGGTCAACAACCCATTTCTATTAGCCTCAGCATATCACACGATGGTGATTATGCCTGGGCGGTAGCCATCGCCGAAAAGACATGACCAATCACTATTTTGAGAACGATTTCATCAAGCTCCATTATTATAAATTTGGTACTGGTACTAAAAATATGCTCTGTTTTCATGGGTTTGGCATGCATGGCAAGCAGTTTAGGATATTGGAAGAAAAATTAGGCGATCAATATACATTTTGGGGTTTTGATCTGCTTTTTCATAAGCAAACGGTGTTAAAAGACAGTAGTTTGGCGACGATAAAAAAGGGCATCACCAAAAAAAAGCTGGCGGAGGTAATCAGTGCATTTTGCGCGCAGGAACACATTAGTTCGTTCTCTGTAATTGGCTATTCGATGGGTACGCATTATGCGACAGGCTTAGTAGAGGAAATGCCCGAAAGAATCAATGAATACATAGTGGCAGCCCCTTCTTCATTAAATCCAGGCAAAATAACTCGTTTCTTTGGCAAGAATAAGGTGGGCAATAAACTTCTCGAAAAACTGATGTTGAGTGAAAAAGCCGCCTTAAACCTGCTAAGTTTGTTTAAAAGACTGCAACTTATTGACGCCGTAGCAAGAGATATTTTATTTAAAGAAGTGAATACACCTGAATTAAGACTTGCCCTTTACGCTACTTTCACTTGCTTAAGGCTTTTTGAAACCGATGAGGATAAACTCATCCATGCCCTTAACACCTACCAAATCAAAAGTATTTTTATATTTGGAAAAAAAGACAAGAATTATCTTCCCGCCATAGGCAAAGCATTTTTTAAAAAGTATAAACCATCAGAAATAATCATTCTCGATGAAAACCATGAAATGATCAACCAAAATTTTGCATCCAGATTAGCCAATTCATTGTTATGATGATTAAGTCTAAACCACTTCATCCATTTTTCTTTTGGTGGGGAGCACTTTTCGTTGGTGTTTTCCTAAAAGCGCGCTTTAACAAAATTAAGGTGAAGGAGATCGATATTAAGCCAGGCCATTCTTATATTTTGATGTGTAATCATTTTAGTTTCCTGGATGGCTTTCTGGCGTATTATCTTTCAAATAGATTGTTTCGTAAAAAAAATGGCATGCGCAAACTTTACATCATGTCTGTAAAAAAGCAAATGGAGAAAAATTGGTGGCTCCGTTACATCGGCAGTTTTTCTATTGAACCGGGTAAGCGCTCTATCGACGAGAGTTTTACCTATGCTGCAGAAGTTTTATCTGAGCCGGGTAATTTGTTATTGTTTTATCCACAAGCAAAACTAGAAAGCAACCACATTCGGCACATCCACTTTGAAGACGGCCTGAACCAGATTATTCCGCAAATTAAAGGAGATTGCCAGTTGGTGTGGAGTAGCAACATTATCGAATATTTTGAAAGCACAAAACCTTCCCTTTATTATAACCTACTGGATTGTGGCACCAACAAAGATTATAATTTCGAACTCCTAAAACAAAAAGTTAACCTTCACCACCGTGCTGCTATTGAAGAAAATTTTAGGTTTACAAAAGAACCGAGTACCTAATTTTCTGACTAGAGTTGTTCTTGCGAGTTTCTAGTTCTATCGTTATTTCACTCTCTTTAGATGACGAATAAAGAGAAACATTCCCAATTGTAAAAATTTGTTAAAGATTCCCTCAAATGCTAAGCCCTAAAGCAATAATCGATATATTAGCAAACCATCACACAAGGAAGTAATTTTAATGAAGTCGATAACCTTATTTTTTGCACTTTTTATCCTTTTTAGCTCTTTTGGCTTTGCCCAGCAGGACAGTATTAACCTCAATACCATTTTGGGTAAGGTAAAAAGATTGGCCGATGAGCAGCCCATAGAAAAAGTATATCTCCATTTTGATAAACCTTATTACGCTGTAGCAGATACCATGTGGTTTAAAGCTTATGTAACTATTGAGCAAAATTTACCTTCACCATTTAGTAAAATTGTATATGTTGAAGTGTTTAACGCAAAAGACTCGCTGGTTAGAGCGGTTAAATTACCATTAAAAAATAGCGCTGCCTACGGTAATATAGCACTTAATATGCAAAATTTTAAGCAGGGAAATTATTACGTAAGAGCTTACACGCTATGGATGATTAATTTTAGCGACGATTATTTCTTTACCAAAACAATCCCAATTGGAGAAGCCATAGACAAAGAAGTAATCACCAATATTAGCTATACCAATGAAGAAGTAGATAAGAATATTAAAACAACTGCTAAAATTCAGTTTAAAGACTTAACGAAAAAAGTACATGCCAATAAAGTAGTAAATTGGACAATTCTCTCTAATAACGATGTGTATACCAAAGGTAGAGGTACAACCGATCAAAATGGCTTCCTAAATATTACAGTAACCAGTAAAGATGGACAATTGATTACTAAGGGAAATATATTGGCCGCTATTAATACCAATGATAAAGAAACCGCTAATGCTATTTTCGATTTAAAACAAACAACTAATGCGATCGATTTTCAGTTTTTCCCGGAAGGGGGAAGCTTACTCTCGGGCATACCAAATCAGGTAGCGTTTAAAGCCACTGGCGCTAACGGACTTGGGGTAGACGTTAAAGGTAGTATTTTGGGCGATGACAATGCAGAGCTTTCCATTATCAACCCTTCCTATGCAGGTATGGGGTCTTTTTACTTTACACCCGATGAAGGAAAAAGCTATAGGGCAAAAGTGACGTTTAAAGATGGTTCCACCAAAATCTATCCATTACCGAAGGCGAACGCATCTGGCATTACTTTACAAGTAACCAATCAAACAGCAGAGTTAATTAATGTAAAAGTAATAGCAAATATCCCATACTTTGAAGCCAATAAAGGCAAATCGATTTTTGTAGTTGCTTTAAATAACAATGTCGTTTATTATGCTGCAAAAGCAATTTTAGGGAGTCAATTGGTGAGTATTAAAATTCCTAAAAAAGATTTGCCTGCTGGTATTATGCAACTTACCCTCTTTAATGCAGAGAATAAGCCTTTAAGCGAACGTTTAATATTCTTAATGCAGCCCAATAGAATAAATTTAACGGTAAAAACAGATTTCCCAACCTACAAACCTCGCCAAAAGGTAAAGATGAATTTAAATGCAGGTATTGAAGGTGATTTTTCAGTATCGGTAACCGACGAACAAAAGGTGCCTATTGATGAAAATAGCGAAACCACCATACTTAGTTCATTGCTTTTAACTTCGGATTTAAAAGGTTATATCGAAAAACCTAATTATTATTTTAACAAAACAGATGATAAAAAGATAGGAGATTTAGATAAGTTAATGCTTACACAAGGCTACAGAAGATTTTCGTATGTAGAAATTTTAGATGATAAATTTCCTGTAGTAAGTTACCCACCCGAGCAAGGAATTAACTTAACCGGCACTTTAAGAGATTTAACTGGAATGCCTGTTAGAAAAGGTGCACTTCGTTTAATGGTTCCAGGAAAACCCATTTCGGCCGAGCTATTAACCAATAACACAGGTTTATTTAATTTCCAGAATTTAGTTTTTCCAGATTCTTCTCAAGTCGTTATCAATGCAAAATACAATCCAAATGGGGCTAATATGATGATTGTAATGGATGGTACTCCCGTTCCTAATGCTGGAAAAAATAAAAATATAGTTGACGAAGTAAAAAATATAGATACCGTATTATCGGCCTACTTAAGCAATAGCCAAAAGCAATACCGATATTTACGCACCTTAAAAGAGGTGGTAATTAAGGGTACTGCAGCAAAAAAGGTGAGTCACCTAGACCATAGCGCATTAAGTGGATTAAATGCAAATGCAGATCATACCATAGATGCAAGTGTATTTTCAGGCTGTGGCGGTAATTTTTTAGACTGCGTGAGATCCCGAGCAACCGGACTAACCTTTGATCAAGATAAATTTTATGTGTCTAGAGATTATAATGCTGGCGGTAGAACCCCTGTTCAGGTGTTCCTCAATAATTTTCCAGTTGATGCGCGGGATATCAATAGCGTTAATTTAGCGGAACTCGAATCGGTTGAGGTATTTTTAACCGATCAATTGGGTACAATCGACCGCTCTTACGGAACAAGAGGCGTTTTAGTCATCAATACTAAAAAACCTACTGCGGGCACTAAAATAACCAAGCAACAGCTGATGGATATGATTCCTAAACGAAATATCATCACCATTTCGCCAATGGGATACAGCAAAGAAAAAGAATTTTATTCGCCAAAATACTTGCCAAATGCCGCAATTACCAGTACCGATTTACGTACCACCATTTATTGGAATCCAAAAATAGTAACGGATGCGGCTGGTAATTTTAGCTTTGAATTTTTTAATGCCGATGGAAGAGGTTCATACCGTACTATTGTAGAAGGGATTGATAAAAATGGAAATATTGGACGAACCGTTTACCGCTATAAAGTAAATTAGCGAATGGTATCTAATTCTGCCTTGCATTTAAGTCCCTCTTCTGTCATTACCCACTCTTTATAAACCCCATTCTGGGTTTCGTTTGAGTTGCAATTGTAATGATTAAAATACAAGTAGTTATCAATATTATCATTCAACATTAATCGCGTACCTACAGCAACTTTTAATATTAAATGTACTTCCTGATTTCTCCAATTTGCATTATTTTTCAATAAAATTCTAGGAGAGAAGGTTATTATTTGACCCTTTTGTGTAAAATTATAGGCTATATTCTTTGCGTTTTGTAAAGCGATATTAAACGTTTTTCCTTGCGCTTCAAAATTTTGAATAAGTATTGGGCTACCTGTATCGCTTTTTTCGATATTGATATGTACATTTCTTGGCACACTAAACGGATGATCGTCTGAGTCATCAACAATTACACGGTCTTGAAACCCTTCCTTGTCAAGTTTATAGTTTATACTATCTTCCCGGTTGAACACCATGCTTTGATCTGCATCAATTACATACGTATTAAAAGGTAGTAATGGTGTAGTTTGCACCAATTCTGCATGTTCTTTAAACTCTGAAGAAATTTTAGCAGCATAATAAACGCCTATCGATACACCTGCTAACCAAACAATTAGTAAACCAAAAGATAAAGATTTATTGATGGCTGCCTTATTAAATGCGATACGAATGGAGAACAATACCAAGGCTAAAATGGGAATAAATAATATGATAAATGAGGCAAAAGCAAGTGTAGCTCTGTAGCCCTCATTTACAATTGAAAGTGGAAAATACAAGTTAGCTTCTCTGTCCCAAAAACCTAAAAATGCGGCTAAGCAAATTACTAAGCATATTAAAATGGCAAAGCCAAATACCACAATAATACCTGCCATCGTTTTCGAAAGTATCTTACCCAATGCATTTAACATCCGTCCAATTGCACCTATAATCTCCGCAATAACGTTTCCTGAATGTTTAATAGCAGTATTCGATTGCATCCTTTCTTTAAAAGCTGCCAATTCTTCCTCAAAATTTCTTTTGTAGCCATTTAGATCGGTCGACTCGCCCTTCATTTCCATCTTCTCTGAACGCGTTGTAGCTCTTGGTATGGCAATCCATAAAATGATGTACGCCAAAAAACCCGCCCCACCTAAAAACATCGTAGCAAGTGCAATTATTCTAACCCAGCGTGCTTCAATGTTTAAGTAGTGACCTAATCCGGCACAAACACCAGCAAGCACGGCATCGTCGGTATCACGAAATAATTTTTTATCACCAAAAAAAGCATTGGTATACGGTTGGGCTATTGTTGGTTCATCATCATCAGTTTGAAAGTCTTGTACCCTACCCATTTGTGCAATTACACTTTCTACATTGTTTAGCGTAATTACTTGCACTTGCCCGGCTAGGAGCATTTCTGCAAACATTTCGGCAATTCTATTCTCGATATCCGTTACGATCTCAAAATCATCCGCGTTTTTTGCAAAGTGCTGCTTAATCTCATTTAAATAAGCCGTTAATAGCTCATATCCGTCTTCTTCAATGTGGATGATGGTGTTTCCTATATTTATAATTATTGTCTTCTTCATGGTTTGTTAAATTAATTTTGTGGAGTTGATGATTTTTGTGAAGTCGTAATGGCATACGCCAGTTCCTTCCAAGTACCGTCCAATTGTTTTAAAATCTGCTCACCAGCGGGTGTAAGCACATAATATTTACGTGGCGGACCAGAAGTAGATTCTACCCAGTTGTAGGCCAACAATCCATTATTCTTTAAGCGAGTAAGCAAAGGATATAATGTTCCTTCTACCACAAGTAGTTTTGCTTGCTTTAATTCGGCGATAATATCTGAGGCATAAATTTCTCCTCGAAATATGATCAAAAGCACACAATATTCAAGTATGCCTTTTCGCATTTGTGTTTGCGTATTTTCTGCTATCATAATACAAAGATATATGTTTTATATAGTATTATGCAATACATAGTACTATAAATAATTTATATAACGGATTAACCACCTGATTATCAGATAAATTATTTTTCTGTTGTACTTATTTCAACACAGAAAATTTAGAAAAATAGTAGAAAAATAGTTTTAGCACCCTTTTTATAAATTGGCTTAAGTTTTGCTATAAGATTAGCACCTACCTATGATTATTAAAATACAAAGTATCTTATTCCCTTATGCAAGGCAAAAGGAAGATAAAAAACCAGTTCAATTAGCTCAAAAAGATAGGGTTTATGCCGACCGCATGGTGATGATTTTACTCCTTATTGTGATTATAATTGCAGCAATTTTTTTTTCCTAAACTACAGCAGTAGAGTATCTATTCTATACGCTTGCACCATTTGTAAGGTTGGCGACCAATTATAAATTGTAAAATGTCCATCTTGTGATGCAACCAATGCTTGTGAGTCTCTTTGATCAAATACAAATTGTGCCGCCGAAAGATGACGCGTTCCTCCTGTTTTAGCTGGATGTAATATAATTGGATCACCGCCAGTGATCGGTTCTGAAAAAGAAATTTCTTGAATATGCGCGCTGCTATTTGCTCTACCTGTTTTTGCCCCAAAAGCAAGAAGTTCATATTTATCATTAATTAAGGTAGCCCCATCAATTGCAGTTAAGCCTGCCAAATGATCAACTTCTCGCTTGAGCGCAGTTTGCCAAAAGATTTCACTTGCACCTGGCCTGTCCTTACTCACCAAATCTGCCAAACCTTTATAAGCAGGATCAAGCGCATAACTTATGGGATGAATAATCGATTTTTTCCAAGTTTTTGATTGGTGTGGAACAAGTAAAATAGCACCACCTCTTCCATGCGCACGTATAGAAACGGCCAGTTGAATTAAAATATTTACCGAATCGTTCCAATATGAATGTGCGGTTAAATCGAGTAACGATAAAAGCATGGGTGGACAATCGGGATCACCTGCGCTTTTTTCATCTACTATTTTAATCTGATCGCCCTTTAATACTGCAACATTTGTATATTTTCCAAAACCATAAATTCTTCGATGCTTAATTACCAAGAGGCCTGGCTCCGATACATCAACCACAAAACAGTAATTGGGTATATTTAACGTGGTACCCCAAATGTATAGGTTATAACCATCATGCCAAACGCCAATGTGTATTCCGCCACGCTCTACACCGGGCGCCAATTTGGTTAAAATAGTAGGATTCAACTTTAACTGCTGATTAAAGACTAGCGGTTTCCCAGCCTGTTCAGGTGGTAAAAAAGCAATTGATATTTTTGGAGAATGTCCTTCTTCCTTACGTAAACTCGACCAAAATGCAGCGTCTAAAATAGCCTCAATTACTCTCGCAGGAGGTTGAGGAGCCAAATCAACTTCGCCCTTAGCATTTGCTTCTAACAAATGTTTCGCAAAATGCGCTTCTACTTTTGATGCTACCAACTTCGCAGCTTGGTAGGTTGCTCTGTTTACCATTTCACTAAGTTATTGATTCAATTTGCAGTTTTCAACTTTTCACTCAGAGTTTACTTCTATTCTACTTTATTTCTTGCCCCTTACTCATTACACCTTGCTCCTTAATCTTTATCTTCTTATCCTACATCAATGTGCAGCATTTATTTCTACCTTAAATTTGTAATTATAAACAAGAAGTAAATGGCACAAACCGTATTACACAAAGCCAACACCCGAGGGGTGGCAAATCATGGCTGGTTAAAAAGTTACCAAAGTTTCAGCTTCGCTGGATATTATAATCCAGATCGAATTAATTTTGGTGCATTAAGAGTTTTAAACGACGACATTGTAACTGGAGGTATGGGATTTGGTGAGCATCCGCATGATAATATGGAGATTATATCCATTCCTTTAGAAGGAGAGTTACAGCACAAAGATAGCATGGGCAATATAGCAACCATTAAAGCTGGCGAAATTCAGGTAATGAGTGCAGGCACAGGAATTTATCACTCTGAATATAATTCGGATCCAAATAAACCTGCTAAGTTTTTACAGATCTGGTTATTTCCTAACCAAAGAAATGTAAAACCAAGATACGATCAAATTTTGTTAGACAATAGTGATAAGCGAAATGAATTTATTCAAATACTATCGCCAAATGCTAATGATGCAGGCGTATGGATTTATCAAAATGCTTGGTTTAATTTAGGTTCCTTCGATCAAAATATCAGCCAAAGCTACACCGTTCATCAAAAAGGAAATGGTGTTTATATTTTCGTTCTTAAAGGCAAAATTCAGATAAATGGACAAGTTTTAGATGCTAGAGATGGCTTAGGTGTATGGGAAACGGATTCCATTGAAGTGAAGGCTATAAATGATGCCGAATTTTTAATGATGGAAGTACCAATGGAATTTTAGGGATGGCTTTAATCGAAATTCTAATTGTGGGCACCAACAAGCCCATCATGCAAACCATAGAAAGGTTAATTAACAAAGAGGGGAGTTGGAAAGCCACCATTGCCCTCTCTAGTGAGGATGCTTTAAAATATGCGAGTGCAATCAATTTTAAATTGGTTTTACTTTGTGCCGGACTAGAAGAAGAACAGCTCTTAAACGAAAAATTGCTAAAGTTAAAATCTGATCTACCAATAGTTAAACATTACGGGGGTGGAAGCGGTTTGCTTTTTACAGAAATTCATCAAGCCTTAGCACTATTTTAGTGAAAAATCGAGCGTATATTGTTTTACTTTTTGGTATAGTTCGTCGGGCAAAAATGGCTTAACAATCACATCATTAATGTGCGCCTCATTTATTTTAAACTCAATATCCTTTCGAAGGTTTGCCGTTAACGCAATAATCGGAATACTAATGTTCATTTCTCTCAATTTCTGCGAGGCTTCATAACCATCCATAATGGGCATGTTTAAGTCCATTAAAATGAGTTGATGCCTTTTAACATCTATTTTATCTAGTGCTTCCCTCCCATTCTCCGCTACATCAACAGTTGCTCCCCAATTTTGCAAGAAACTTCGAGCCACTATCACATTAATCGCATTATCCTCAACTAATAAAATCGAAATCCCAATAAATAATTTTTCTTCTTCCTTTGATAAATTGCTTAATACTGTAGTCTGCTCTAAACGCTGAGCTGATTTTTGGAAGTTTTGAACAAAGTAAAAGGTAGATCCTTTGTTTTCTTGGCTAAGGACATTTAAGGAAGACCCCTGCAAATCTAAAATCCGCTTCGATATGGCCAATCCCAAGCCCGTTCCGCCAAAACTTCTTGAAGTTGATGAATCTACTTGAGTAAACCTATCGAATATAATCGCTTGTTTTTCTTTCGAAATCCCAATACCGGTATCCTTTACTTCAAATTTTATTGCTAATTCTTCCTCAGTCTGACCAATCACTATTAAATTCAATTCTACAAAACCTACGTTGGTAAACTTTATCGCATTGTGCACCAAATTGGACAATACTTGGAATATTCGAGTTGGATCGCCCAATACCCTACTTTTTAAAGCGGAATCAACTTCCATTCTTAGTTCAATTCCCTTCTCTTGGGCATTCTTCTGTAAACCTAAAACAATATTTCTTGCAATAGAAACGACATCAATTTCTGTATAATCGAATTCTATCTTACCTGCTTCAATTTTATTATAATCCAAAATATCGTTTACAATACCCAACAAATTATTCGCCGAAAATAACATGACATCTAAATGTTCGGCCTGATCCTTTCGTGGATTATTTTTTAATAACAAATGACTCAAGCCGATAACCGAATTCAGTGGCGTTCTGATCTCATGACTCATGGTACTGAGAAACTCACTTTTAGCTAAAAGTCCTTGTTCTGCCTGTAATTTTGCCTTTTTTAATTGAAACGAAACTCGGTGGGATAAAATTAACGATTGAAAAAAAAAGAAACCCACATAACCCGAAAAACCATATAATTGTAATAATGGAACAATGCCCCAATAGTTTAAAAGTGTTAATGTAAACGTAAACATTAATGCAACCGAACTCAATAAAGCATAATTCGATCCTGGCCTTTTTCTAATGTAAGCAACCGTATAGATATAAAGTGCATACCCTATGCAGAAAACAGTAATAACGAGGAAAGGATCGATTAGCTGACTAAAATAATAAGGCGGCAACAATAACGTAGCTACGCTAAAAAGCAAACAAATAGAAGAAAGAATATTAACAATTAATTTGTTTACATCTTCTGGATAGAGGTAGTACGTGTATAACCCAAATAAACCAACGGACGAAAACAGGCTAATGTATTCTAAATGAACCATTATTTCCCAGCTTGCATTTGGGAATATGTTGTAGAGAACATAACTGTTTACACCCATAATTCGATAACAATACACAATCGAATACAATGAAAAAAGTAAGATTGCTTTATCTTTATTTCCTAAAAGATATAATCCTAGAAAGAATAACCCTCCCATAAACAAGCAACCAGTTAGCAGTAAATCAATCGCTTCTGTCCTAATTCGACTCAATACAACATTTTTTGATTTCCCTATAGCAATTGGATCCCTTATTCCACCTTTACTATGCACAAAATTTGTAATCTGCAAAACCAAATTAGCAGTATCCATTCCTAGGGGAATGTCGAAAGCCTTGTATTCCCAATGGGGTTCAAAATCCCTCTCATTATCAGAAACTTTACCATTCTTGGCAACTAGTTTACCGTTTAAAAACAAGCTATAGGCGCAATAAACATCAGGCATCTCAATGCGTAAACTTTCCTTCGTTTTTGGCAACAATAGCCTAAGTTGGTAGGTTGCATAGCCAAATGCTGGTAAACGCTTTCCATTAATGGATAAATCATTCCATTTAACAGGAAAAGAAACAAATATACCTTTTGTTGTATCTGTAGGAATAATGAGTTTTTGCCAGTAAAACTTCCATTCGCCATTAAGGAAAATGGATTGATCTATAGATTGCTTTCTTAAGTCTAAAACACCATGCTTAGCGATTGGAGTAACATGTTTAGAAAAGCCATTCGCAAAATTACTTAGAATAAAAAATAGCGTATAGCAAACAACTTTAAATTTCATAGGACAAAAAGCACTCAATTCTAAGGTTAGCTAAAATTAGGTATTTTAAATTATATTGAGTTATATTAAGCTATTTATAAGTAGCTGCCAATTTTAAAGCATTATAAGCATTCACAATTCCACCGGTTACACAAATTTCTGCAAATGGTAAACTAACCTGCTCCGTTCCTTTTAAATAGTTTACGTTATGGTTAATCTTCACTACCGACTTTAAAATAATCTCTTTTACCTTTACAGCCGTTAGTTTAGGATAATAAGAACGAATTAATGCTGCTAAACCCGCAACCACAGGTGCTGCCATGCTTGTTCCGTTTTCCAATTTATAGCCATTTTCTGGCGTAGTAGAGTTAATATTTACACCTGGGGCAAAAACATCTACAGTGGTTTTCCCAAAGTTTGAGAAACTAGCTTTCAAAGTTTCATCATCTACAAAACCTGATGCGCCAACCGTGATGTAAGAACTTGCCAATTCTCCATTCAAATATTTCCGCGAAGGAAAACTTGGTTCAACATCAATGTCCTTGTTATCATTACCTGCTGCCTGAACCAATAATACATCCTTACTCACTGCATATTTAACTGCTTCGTCTACGATGGCCTTATCCCAAGAATAGGCTTTCCCGAAACTCATATTAATTACCTTAGCCCCATTATCTGTGGCATATCTAATGGCGTTGGCTACATCCTTATCCCGTTCATCACCATTTGGCGTATTACGAACCCCCATAATTAGTACGTTATCTGCCACACCTTTAATTCCTAAAGTATTGCTCCGGTCGGCTCCAATTATGCCTGTTACATGCGAGCCATGTAGAGCATCTGGGCCTTTGATGTCATTGTTTCCGTAAAAACGTTCCTTACTATTATTCGGGTCATCTCCAACTATACTGCGAGGATCATAATCAACATTATAATTATAATTAATCTGGCTGTTGTAGTATTTAACGCCTTCTAAAATCTGACCTTCATAAAATGACTTAAAATCCATTTCTTTTAAGATACCCAACAAGGCATTCTTCACGGCAACTTCTCTTTCACCTTGTGGCTTAAAGTCTTCTAAATCCTTAAGTGTTGGATTTTCTTTTCCTATTTTTTTTATCACTGGATCTAAGGCACTTTTAAACCCTGAGACACCAGCATAACTACTTTTCGCTGTAATTAATTCTTGTTCAAGCTTTGTTCTATTCTGAATAAATGTTTCGAAAGCTGCCTTATCCTTTTCTTGAACCGCTGCTGCTGTAATTGAGGCGAAA
>JACMOW010000039.1 GCA_014377775.1 Pedobacter sp.
ATACGATTAGATACGCAAATATCCGATAACGATACGATAAAATTAAATATGAGAAGTATTGATTAAAACATTTTGATTTGAAAGGGTTGGCTAAATGCTTTTGTGAAATATGGTTTCAGCGGATTAAAATCCTTTTTATTTAAAGCTCAAGATGCGCAAAGCAAACATCACGAACAGCGGACTAGATGGAAAAAAAATAACCTCCTACAAAATTAATTGAAGGAGGTTATTAGTAATAAAACATCAGACTAATTTAATAATGATGTTCAGCCGCTTTTATCATATTTAATACATGCTGTGGTTTTAAAAAAAAGCATTATAAATCTGAATTCACAAAATTTATTTCAATGCTTTTTTCAATTCTGCACCTGCTTGTAACATGGCCGATTTAGTGCTAGGTATAGTGCCGATGGCATTTAATAATCCCCAATCATGTATCATTCCATTATATCTTGTAGAAGTTACTTTCACACCAGCATCATCTAATTTACGAGCATAAGCTTCTCCTTCATCTCTCAAAATATCATTTTCAGCAGTTAGAACTAATGTGCGTGGCAATCCCTTTAATTGCTCAGTTGTAGCCTGTAAAGGCGAAGCATATATTTCTTTACGTTTGTTAGGATCTGTGGTATAATTATCCCACATCCACATCATCAAGTTTTTAGTCAAGAAACGGGCTTTACCATATAGATTATAAGATTCTGTATCAAAATTAGCATCGGTAACTGGCCAAAATAGAACTTGTAATTTAATTTCTGGACCTTTTTTATCCTTTGCCATTAATGCCACTACAGTTGCCATATTACCACCTACGCTATTTCCCGCTACCGCTAAACGTTTTCCATCAACACCAATCTCTTTACCATGTGCCGCAACCCATGTTGTGGCAGCATAAGCCTGATTAATGGCGACAGGATATTTTGCCTCTGGCGAAGGCGTGTAGTTTACAAATACTGCCACAGCACCAGACTCTACTACTAAATCCCTAACCATTCTTTCATGTGTAGGAAAATCGCCTAATACCCATCCACCACCGTGGAAGAACATAAACACAGGTAATATACCTTTTGCATTTGCTGGTTTAACGATACTCAGTTTTATAACCTGACCATCCTGCTTGATTGTTTTTTCAGACACTTTAATTCCTGATAAATCCACTTTTACTGATGCCTGAGCACCAACTAAAACTAGTCTTGCAGCCATAGGAGACATTTGTTCTAAAGGTTTACCGATGCCAGAATTAAGTACTTTTAAAAATGCCCTTACATTACTTTCGATATGTGGGTCTTGAGAAGCCACAATACTTTGTGCAGACACTGCCCCACCTATAGCAATAGCTGCTATGAATGTACTTGCTTTCTTCCATGTTAATTTCATTTTAAGAATTTTTATTTTGGTGAATTATTATAACAATGCAAAAATACCATGCCACATAAGTTAAGCTATAGACGAAAGGCTAAAAGTATTGGACTTTTTCCTTCGGATGATGGTCAAAAAGGGTGGTTATTTATGGAATTGATTGGTTAAGCTTATGGAAGATTTGATGTTAACCCTGTTGGCAA
>JACMOW010000254.1 GCA_014377775.1 Pedobacter sp.
ATCAATTTATCGGCGATTCGCTTTCGGCCTTTTATAATTCCAAAGAATGGAAAGAAAATATGGCTAAGATTCAGGAAAATGCGGTAGCGATGCAAAAGAAGTTCGAATCTAAAGAATGGAAAGAAAACATGGCTAAAATTCAAGAAAATGCGGTAGCGATGCAAAAGAAATTTGAATCTAAAGAGTGGAAAGATAATATGGCTAAGATTCAGGAAAATGCAGAAGTAATGGCTAAAAAGTTTGAATCTAAAGAATGGAAAGATAACATGGCTAAAATTCAAGAAAATGCAGAAGTAATGGCTAAAAAGTTTGAATCTAAAGAATGGAAAGATAAGATGGCTAAAATTCAAGAAAATGCAGAAGTAATGGCTAAAAAGTTTGAATCTAAAGAATGGAAAGATAACATGGCCAAGATTCAGCAGAATGCCTTAGAAACTCAAAAGAAATATAATTCTCCAGAATGGAAACAAAAAATGGAAGAGCTTAAAAAGTTTCAGGAATCGTCAGAATATAAAGAACTGAAGAATAAATTTGATAAAGACCTAGAATCATTGAAAAAGCAAAAAGGAATTAAATAAATTACACAGCCAAACAAATGATACCAACCGAGGGGCAAGAAAATTTCTTGTCCTTTTTTATTTAAATCTGAGCAAAAAAAAACAAAGCGAATAGGTATAATGCTTATTTTAGCATTCGCTATGCTACAGAAATTAACAATACGTAATTATGCATTAATCGATAGTCTTGATATCGAATTCGATAAAGGTTTAAATATCATCACGGGTGAAACGGGTGCTGGAAAATCGATTATTTTAGGCGCGCTATCGCTAATTTTAGGCCAACGGGCCGAAAGTAAATATTTCTTTAACCAGAATAAAAAATGTGTAATTGAAGGTATTTTTGTTTTAGAGGGTGATCATTTACAACGTTTATTTGAAGAACAAGATTTAGATTTTTCAAAGGAGTGTATGCTAAGAAGAGAAATTTCGATGGACGGAAAATCGAGGGCATTCATAAACGACACGCCAGTTAATCTTTCCATTTTAAAGCTCATTGGCGAGAAGTTAATTGCTATCCACTCTCAACATGCAACACAAGAGATCAGCGATAGTGAGTTTCAATTATTGATTGTAGACTCTTTAGCCAATCACACCAAACAACTAGCAACATACAGGAAAGACTTTAAACAATTAAAACTCGATCAAAATCGGTTACAAAAGCTAATATCTGTAGTGGATGAAGCGCATACCAAGCAAGATTACGAACAGTTCCTGTTTAACGAATTAGACCTCGCCAATTTAAAAGAAACCGAGCAAACCGAATTGGAAGCAGAATTAGCACGACTTAGCCATGCAGAAACGATCAAAAGGAATCTAACAAATGCTACACATTTATTAACTGAGAATGAAAATTCGGCCGTTGCCCTCCTAAAAGAAACCAGTTCGCAGTTACAAAATATAGCAGAATTTGACTCTAACGTACAGAGTTTACTTGAGCGTTTGCGATCGGCGTTGATCGAAATTAAGGATATTGCAGACGAAACTATTGTAATCGAAGAAAAAACGATTTGGAATGCGGATCGATTAGAAATCATTAATCAGCGATTAGATTTAATTTATAATTTGCAGCAAAAACATAGAGTAAATACGATTACAGATTTATTACTACTTCAGCAAAAGCTGGAAGAAAATTTAACACAACTTCTTTCATCCGATGAGGAAATTGAAAAGCTGAAATTGGCAAATCAGCAGCTTACCGAAACCTTGTTCGAACAAGCTAATGTGTTAAGTAATAACCGAAAGAAAGCGATAAAAATTGCAGAAGACCAAATTACAGGGACTTTAAAGCAACTGGAAATGCCAAATGCAGCTACCGTTTTATCGCAACGCCTATTGGCAGATTTAAATAAAGATGGGATTGACAACATCGAGTTACTTTTTAAAGCAAATGCTGGGCAAACCCCTGCTCCTGTAAATAAAGTGGCCTCTGGCGGCGAATTATCTAGATTAATGCTTGCTATTAAAGCTTTATTGGCAAAGCATACCTCACTTCCAACCTTAATTTTCGATGAGATTGATACGGGTATTTCAGGAGAAACTGCCCTAAAAGTTGGTGATGTAATTGCCTCATTAGGTAAAAATATGCAAGTTTTATCCATTACACACCTGCCTCAAATTGCTGCCAAAGGAAGTTCGCATTATTTTGTCTTTAAAACTGAAACGAAATCAAAAACTACTACCGGTATCCGAAAACTTAATCGTGAAGAAAGAGTGATTGCAATTGCCGAAATGCTAAGTGGTAAAAATCCTGGTGCATCAGCCATGCAAAATGCCGAAGAATTGTTAAATCATTGATATTATTGTAATTCACCTAATTATTTAGTTAAATTTGACTATGATGAAAGGTGCTGTTTATTTATTTCTTCTCTTATTTTGTCTTAGCATTAACATTTGTGCACAAGAAAGCTATATAATTAGCGGAACTATAAAGGATAAAAAAGAGGTGTTGCCTGGTGCGTCTGTTTATGTGAGTGGGTATAAAGTTACAACTGTTACCAATGGCGATGGGAAATTTACATTACCCAAATTGGCACCAGGTAATTATGATATTCTAGTACAGATGATTGGGTATAGTCCCTATTCTAAAAACATCATTATTTCAAATCAGCCCATTCAAATAACCATTATACTTACCGAAAATACTACTTTTTTAAATACAGTGGTGATAAAGCCCGATCCAAATCGCCCCTATTATATCTCATTATTTAAAGATTATTTCATTGGGAATACACCTAATGCAGTCCAATGCAAACTATTAAACACAGAAGTATTGAACATCGACGATGATAAAGCGAATAGGTTACTTAGCATTACTGCCAGCGATTTTTTAATTATTGAGAACGAGGCTTTGGGCTATCGATTAAAATATTTACTAGAGAATTTTGAGTACAACTACAATTCTAAAATTATCTATTACGCTGGCCACCCCTATTTTGAAGAATTAAAAGGGAGTAAAGCGAAGCAAAAAAAATGGGCAAAGAAAAGAGAAATAGCTTACAACGGTTCTACACAGCACTTTTTTAAATCATTATACCATAATAAAATAACTGAAGAGGGTTTTGTAATTAATAAGTTAGCTACTATTCCTAACGTGATGCGGTTATCAGATAGTTTGATTAATGCCAATGTTAAAAAATTAACTGCTGGCAGACAGGGTTTACTTAATACATTAAAATTTAATGGCGAAGATTCCCTATCGTATTGGATTAGACAAAGAAATTTGCCTAAAACCATGAATACCTTAAATAGAGCTCCTGTTTTAATCGATACGCTAGTAAAAAAATACAATAACGATCTTAAAACAATGCAATTTAATGACGCACTTTATGTAATCTATAAAAATGAGATGGAGGATGCCAGCTATTCTTCATCCGGACACAAGCAAAACCGTCCGCTTGATATTGGAAATTTTCAAATATCTATTCTTTATTTACGAGAGCCAATTATTCGCTTCTATAGTAATGGTGCAATATTAGACCCTAAAAGTACGCTATATAGTGGATACTGGGGATATGAAAAAATCGCCGATATGGTACCGATGGATTATTTAGCTGGAGGCAAAATACAATAAAGTCGATAAATTTCTACAACAACTGTTGAAAACTCTTTAACTAAATTACTAATATTTTTAGTAATTTTAATTATGGAGCTTACTGACAAAAATCAAAAATCTTATTTTAACGGTCGTGGGGCCCAAATAAATACGGCCAATACATTTCTAAAAAATAAATTGGTAAAAGATCATGTTGAAGGGATAGACGATTGGGAAGTGAACCATGAGCGAACATCTTACATTATTGGCAAATCAAAGTCTATCGTTAACAAAGTACAGAGTCCTGATGTTGGGATGTGGTATTCGCTTAATCCTTATCAAGGTTGCGAACACGGCTGTATTTATTGCTATGCTAGAAACTCTCATGAATACTGGGGTTTTAGTGCTGGTTTAGACTTTGAGCAGAAGATTATTGTAAAACAAGACGCTCCACAGCTTTTCAAAAAATTCTTAGCAAAAAAAACATGGGATGCCACTCCTATTTCTTTATCAGGCAATACTGATTGTTACCAACCTGCCGAGCGGAAGTTTAAACTAACTAGGCAATTATTAGAAATTGCTTTATCCTATAAGCAACCAATTGGTATGATTACTAAAAATTCGCTGATTTTGAGAGATTTGGATATTTTACAAGAAATGGCAAAGTACAAACTCGTAATGGTTTATGTTTCGATTACCAGTTTAGATGAGAAGTTAAGGTTAAAAATGGAACCTAGAACAACAACAGCAAAACAACGCTTAAAAATTATTGAAGAATTGAGCAAAGCTGGATTACCCATCGGGGTGATGACAGCGCCAATAATTCCTGGGTTAAATAGCCATGAAATTCCTGCCATTTTAAAAGCTGCATCAATTAATGGTGCTAAAAGTGCAGGTTATACTATCGTTAGATTAAATGGATCTGTACAAGAAATATTTAAAGACTGGTTACAAAAAAACTTCCCTGATCGATTTGATAAAGTTTGGCACCAAACCCAATCTTGTCACAATGGTAATGTAAACGATAGCCGTTTTGGAACAAGAATGCAAGGCGAGGGTAATTTTGCTGAAATAATAAGAGAAACGTTCAAGCTTCATTGTAAACTAAACCAGCTAAATAATGAAGCCATTACTTTAAATAGTAATTTATTTAGGATTCCTCCATCGCAAATGAGCCTTTTTTAAGGTAATAAGAAAAAATACAACCGTTTAAGCAAAATTTAGTTTTAGCGCATTTTTACGGAGAACAAAATAGCCAATACCTCCAGACAAAATCATCATTACCCAAATGTAATCGTCTATTGGGCATTCTTGTGGATTAACTGTATCACCAAAAAATCCAGTACCTGTATTACGGATCGTACAAGCACCTCCTGTAAAAATAAATAAACATCCTGGCCCCGCAGTTACTGCACCAGGGCTTGCATTGTAAGTAGTGCCATTTCTAAAATTAGTATAAATTGTTGACCTAGAGGTAATTATACAACCTACTGTCGCCTTAACCGAAATCGAAAAGAAGAAAACTGCAAAAAATATGAATGAAAATTTTAGCATAATGATTTGTTTGAACACAGTTAACAAATGGTTAATAAATATACGAACAATATTCAAATTAAAAATATTTATGTTTGAAATAGAACTACCATCCATATTCTTTAAACTTACTTATGCTCCCTCTTCTTTCTTCTTCTTTAGCGCTACTCCTATTTACGATCGTAATTTCTTCTTTCTCTGTATCGAAATCAGTTTCTAAGGAATGCTATCGTGAATATAAACTTTTAAAATCGCTATATCGTCTGGTTTTACGTGATAACCTAAACTATAAAAATTTTAATTCGATATCAATAATTTTGAAGATTTCATCTTTACCTGAGCTATTAAAAACCAAAACATCATCTACTCGATTAAAAATTTAGGCTATAATTATGTTGGATTTACGGATAACAAAACATCCAAAACTACCTAATAAAGAAACCATTAACAAAACATAATCGTCAATAGGGCAAGCTTCACTGGTATTAGCGAGATACCCTGGTTGCACATTTCCGTTGATGTTACAGGGCGTTACCGGATTTGATGTATACTGCCAACTACAACCTGCGCTTAGCGTTATAAAAGTATTTTTATTGTAGCTACCATTTCCAGTGGTTGTAGTATATAAAATATTAGTGTTTACATTATCTACGCATCCATTTGCGGCTTTGGTTAACGTTGACATTAAGAAAAATAGTAAAAAAGCAACTAAAAATTTTAACATAATAGTTTATTTGAGGGCAATTAAAAAATCAAATAATAAATATACAAATATTATTCAAATTAAGAATATTTATGTTTAAATTGAATGCCCTCCATATTAGGAAGGCATTCAATTTTATAAAATTTAAACTTATTTAGGCCCCCTCTTCTTTTTTCTTCTTCTTAGCGCTACTCCTATTTACAATCGTAATTTCTTCATTCTCTTTGTCGAAATCAATTTCTAAAGTATCGCCATCGTGAATTTCCCCTTTCAAAATCTCCTCTGCAATTGGGTCTTCCAAATATTTTTGGATCGCACGTTTTAATGGTCGTGCTCCAA
>JACMOW010000255.1 GCA_014377775.1 Pedobacter sp.
ACCTGCTTTCTCGAGTACTTTTTTCATGGCATAACCATATCCATTATCGCTCATGGGTGCAATCGTCCACCCTGTTAAAACACGCGCAGCTTGTGTTACATCACTTTGCGTATAGCCACCATCAACACCTAAGGTATGAAGCTCCATTACCTCGCGGGCATAATTTTCATTTAAACCTTGCTGCTTTTTAACTTTTATATTTTTTCCTTTGGCCCTTTGCATCGGGTTCATCCCCATTTCAGAATTGGCGTTCTCCATTTTCACGTTTGTTCCTGCACTACTAAAATTATCTAAATACATTAGCATAGCGGGAGATTTAGCGGTACTTAATACTAAATTCTCGAATTTACCAAATACATTCGGACGAATAACATCCCTTTCATAAGCTGGAATATAGGCAGCACACTGATTTTTACTTAAGGAAACATTGAAGTGATTGAACCAAAAATCCGTCATCAATTCTTTAAACTGATTATTGGTATAAATAGCTCTGGTTATTTTTTGACTGATAAACTGACGATATAATTCTTGTTGCGGCTTATATCCCTTTTCTTTCATATAGGCCAACATAGTTGGCCTATATGCTTTTCCATTCTCCTTATTTATCGAATCTTTATGGATGTAGCCATCTTTAATTGCAAACCTAAGCAATTGTGCATTTCGAGGGTAAATGTTTTCAACCTGAGTATTGGTTAAATTAATATCCTCAAATTTACTAAGGGCCTGGTTCAGCCCATTGTCTTCTAAACTGCCATCCAATTGCTGGCCCAACCATTTGTCAAGACCCATTTTAACTACCCTATCAACATCGCCAGTTTTGGCGCCATAGGTAAAACGACTTAGCAGATGTGCTGCTGCTTGTTGATCTGTTAATCCTGCCTTCTTGTAAGGCAAACTAAGGTTAACATGGTTAACAAATGATGATAGGGCTACTAGCAATCCGAAGCTGAGTATGCAGATATAAAAGTTAGCTATTGGTTTCATTGGGATTAGGTTTATAATGACATAATAATTCTATGACAATTTAAAATGAAGAAGGATTAATCAGGGTTGGTTTTTAATCGCCAAAACCGACACTTGCTTATATTGCAAGCTCTCCCAACCATAGTGGTACTTGATATACATTTTAGCTTTAGTAGCTAATGCCACGAGTCCGTTATGCGCTCTATACATTACTTCATTCCGTATTATACAGGCATTACTTAATAAAGCATTATTCTGTTTCACCTCATTATTTTTAAGATAAAGGGAGGCATAAAAATCTTCTAGTTTAGCCACCTTTAGTTCAGAATTTTGTGGTAAATAAAATGGGTTAGCTTTTAATAATTTGATGATTTTACAAAAATTTTCCAATAAAAAATCGTACCGTTGTTGCGATGCAAATTGGTTAGAACCAATTTTACCGCTTCCTAGTAGCATATACATTTCTGTTTCGCTTATATTGGTGGTTAACTGCAGTGCTTTGCAGATGTTTTGGTTCACTATTTTTAGTGAATCGAAAGCCACATCACGAAGATTAACCGTATGAATGTATGTGTTTTTTAATACATCTACATTAGCAATTGCAGCTTTCGCATTTTGAGAAACGATGGATAAAGCCTCGAGTTCAATCCCCCCCTTTGAAGGTTTGTAATGCTTACCGTATCCAATAATTTTTGCGATTAAAGAGTCAAAATTAGCGAGGTTTCTTATATGGGTGTTTTCACAAGTTAGGAGCATTAATTTCTTATTTTAATGATTAATAATTAGTTAATTATCATTAAGTTATAAAAAATAAAACGACAAATTACGCTTGTAAAAAAAGTATAATTTAGGTTAAATAAGTATTAAAATGGTTAATAGAATTTATTAGAATTGAGTTTGGATTTTTTGATAAATTAAAAATATAGTTATAATAGAAAGCTAGGCCATCGGTAAAATTCCCTCTTCTAATAGTAAACCTTTACAACCACTAGCCGTTTCAACGGCATGAATATATTTATAACAATTACTGAATTGATCATAAGCTTGATCAATCAATTTAATGGAAACATCTGGTGCACAAAAGCATGCGCTGTCTTGTAAACACAAGAATCTTTCTTTTCCCAAATACATGAAATCGTATAAATAACCTTGGTCTTGAAGCTCAATAACTCTTTTTGTAATTTTGTTATTTAGCTTTCTAATTTTCAACAAAGTTGATTTCATAACTCTTTTAACAACAGATAGTTACAATAGTTTTATTATTTTATCAAAGATTTGAAAAAATCATTTTTTTACAAATAATTAAAATCTTAGCATTATGCTTATTGTTCCCTCTTTCTTTTTTAATTTGCAGGGATTATCCACAACCACAACATTTGTAAATGAAAAAAATACTGCCTACCATTATTGTTGCACAATTTTTATGTACGTCGTTATGGTTTGCAGGAAATGCCGTTATGGGCAACATTGTGGATCAATTTCAATTATCAACTAGCTACTTAACCTATCTCACTAGTGCGGTACAAGCTGGATTTATTATCGGAACCTTACTATTTGCCATTTTAAGTATTGCCGATCGATTCTCTCCTTCAAAAATTTTTTTCATTTGTGCGTGTATTGGTGCTGCCTTTAATTTAATTATAGGGTTGAGTGGCATAAATTTAGCTTTATTAATTGGCTGCAGATTTTTAACAGGTTTTTTTTTGGCTGGTGTATATCCTATAGGAATGAAAATCGCTTCAGACCATTATGAGCATGGCTTAGGGAAATCTCTCAGTTTTTTGGTTGGCGCTTTGGTTTTGGGAACAGCCTTTCCTCATTTTCTTAAGAGCGAGTTAGCACATCTACCTTGGAAGTATGTTATTTTCTCTACTTCATTTCTTTCGTTTGTTGGCGGACTAATTTTGCTTTTATGGGTACCTGATGGTCTTTATCGGAAAGGCGGAAAACGATTAAAACTAGGCGCATTTATGCAGAGTTTTAAAAACAAAGAGTTTAGAGCGGCTTCTTTTGGCTATTTTGGCCACATGTGGGAATTATATACATTTTGGGTATTTGTTCCTGTGATTTTGAACTATTATAGTCTACAAAATAACCTTAATCTTTCTATTTCATTATGGTCGTTCTTAATCATCGTTGCCGGTAGTTTTGCCTGTGTACTTAGTGGAATAATTTCAAATCGATTTGGCGTAAAGAAAATGGCTACTGTTGCATTATCCATTTCGGGTATATGCTGTTTAGTCTCTCCACTTTTTTTTCTTCAACATTCCACATTACTGTTCATCATCTTTTTACTTATTTGGAGCATGGCGGTGATTGCTGATTCTCCATTGTTTTCTACTTTAGTGGCGCAAAATGCAGATGCAGCATTGAAGGGATCATCCATCACCATCGTAACCTGTATTGGTTTTGCAATTACAATTGTTAGCATCCAGCTTATAAATGTGTTAATAAACGATAAGAACACGCCTTATTTATTTACGATTTTGGCAATAGGGCCAATATTCGGGCTTTTAGCAATGGCCAATTATAAGATTAAGTAATTTACTTTTTGTAGAAGAAGTGCATACTTTTTCCACAAAGACTACATCTGTATCGCTTTACTTTATACAAAAAAAATAATTTATATATATTTAACGATTTAATTCTTTCGTTTAATATCCCTTTCTCACAGGAATTACATTTTCTATATTTTTTTTCCTCATTAATCCAAGATAGCGTTGTATTGTCCATTTTAAAATTAAGCTCATTTACCACCGTAGGATGACGATGTAAATTGAAATGCAAAAATGAGCATCATACCACTTTTATTTTTATACAATCGATAAAAACTAATAGAAAGTCGATCAAACCAAGGTAAATGTATATACCATATAGATCATTTTACAAAACCTTTTTACCCTGTATCCTTACTGCATTTAAAATGGCCAAAAAAGCCACACCTACATCGGCTATTACCGCTTCCCATAAATTGGCCACACCAAATGCCCCAAAGGTGAGCACCAATACTTTTACACCCATAGCCAATGTAATATTTTGCCACACAATGCTTCGGGTTAACTTGCCAATTTTAAGTGCAGTAACTACTTTCAAAATTTGGTCGTTTTGAATCACAATATCGGCCGTTTCAATAGCGGCATCACTACCTAAGCCACCCATCGCAATACCTACATCGGCCAGTGCAAGTACGGGCGCATCGTTTATACCATCCCCAACAAAAGCTATTCCTCTGCCTTCATTTTTTAAACTTTCAACTTTTTCAACTTTTCCTTCTGGCAACAAATCGCCATAGGCGCTATCGATGCCCAACTTCTGCGCTATTTCATCTACTACAACCTGTTTATCGCCCGAAAGAATAACCACTTTTATACGGCGTTGATGAAGTTCCTTTATCGTTTCAACAGCATCCTCCTTTAACTCATCAGCAATGGTAATGTAGCCTATGTATTTTTTATCAACTGCCATCACTACCACCGTATCTACCAGTTCTTCTATTTCTATTGGATAGCTGATTTCAAATTTTTCCAATAATTTCAAATTACCTGCTAAAACTATTTTACCTTCAACATTGCCTTTTAAGCCGTGTCCAGCAATTTCTTCCACCGTTGTGGCCTGTCTATTTCCAGCTAGCTCACCAGCGTAGGTTATAATGGCCTGACCTATCGGATGAGTAGAGTTTTTTTCTAATGCTACAGCAAATTTTATCAATTCGTGTTCATCAAACTGATAAGTAACCACTTTTTGCACATTAAATACACCCTTGGTTAACGTTCCCGTTTTATCCATTACCACAGTATCTATTTTACACATCACATCTAAAAAGTTTCCTCCTTTAAAAAGGATACCATTTCGCGATGCTAGGCCAATGCCACCGAAATAGCCGAGTGGAATTGAAACTACTAAAGCACAAGGACAACTGATCACCAAAAACACCAGTGCTCGATATAACCAATCGTTAAAAACGTATGTATTCACAAAAAAATAAGGAATAAGCGCTAGTGCTAGTGCTAAAAAAAATACAATTGGCGTGTATACTTTTGCAAATCTCGAAATAAAGAGTTGCGTTTGCGACTTTCGGGAAGAGGCATCTTGTACCAATTCCAATATCTTACTCAGTTTACTGTCTTTAAAAAGTGATGTAACTATAATTTCAGAAACGGTATTTAAGTTTATCATTCCAGCCAAAACTACTGCACCCTTATACTTACTGTCTGGCCTGCTTTCGCCTGTTAATGCCGCTGTATTAAATGAGCCTTTTTCTGAAATCAATTCTCCATCTAAGCCTACCTTTTCTCCTGGTTTAATCTGAATAGTTTCTTGAAGCTTTACATCGGTAGCATGGACAAGTTGAGTACGCCCATCTCTTACTACCGTTACCTTATCTGGCCTGGTATCGAGCAGGGCTTTAATACTTGCTTTAGCACGATCAACTGCCGAATCTTGGAACCACTCGCCAGCAGAATAAAAAACCATTACCGCTACTCCTTCGGCATACTCGCCGATGTAAAAAGCACCTAAAGTAGCAATGCTCATCAGCACAAACTCATTAAAAAAATCACCCCTAACTACCCTTTTAAAAGCCAAAATAAGTACAGCCCATCCTGCTAATAAATAGGCAATGCTGTTTATAGCTAGGGAAGTTAACTTATCGAGTTTTATCTGGAAACCATAATCTAACACCAGTACAACTATTAATATCGCGAAACCAGTAAGTAGCCCTAAATGCTGTTGCGAATTTCCGTGATCGTGTTCTTCATTAGCTTCATGAACGTGTTTAGGTGTAGTACAGCAATCTTTCATGAGTATATTATTTAATGTCCGTGACCTTCTTCTTCAGCATTTTTTACTTTACTTAAAAGATCGTAGGCGCCCTTAATTACTATTTTATCAGCTCTCCCCAACTCTTCTGAATCTACTTGTGTATAACCATTTTCGGCGATGATAGTACGAATTGCTATCATTTTAAACTGATGCGATTTATCGGCCTTTATCGCTTGCTCAATAAATATGTACTTCTTACCCTCAAATTCTACGATCGCTTGATCAGGAAGCGCCGCTACTTTGTTGGCTCCACTTTCTACATAGGCCTTGAGATACATTCCTGGAATAAGCTGTGTATCTTCAACATCAAGGTGGCAATGAACTTGAACGGTACGTTCTTTGCTAATCTCTCTACCGATTAAAAAAACCGTAGCCATGCGTTCTTTTTGCTCATTTGCAAGGGTAAAACGCACTTTTTGTCCGATTTTAAGCTCTGGCACATCCTTTTCAAAAACCGTAAGTTCGGCATGAAGATGTTCAGTATCTGCAATTTTAAAAAGCACATCAGCGGTACTTGCAAAAGCGCCGATATTTGTATTTACTTGGGTGATGTATCCACCAATTGGTGCATATAAATTAAAAGTTTTTGTAATCTGACCCTTTTCAAGGTGAGAAAAATTTACATCCAGTAACGATAACTTTATTTTTTGCCCCATTAGCCTTGCGCTCATGCTGTGGTATTCGCTATTTGCCTTTTGAAGGGCTTTTTTAGAATTTACATCTGCCTTAGCTAACTCTTCTTGGCGATCGAGCTCTTGTTTTAGAAACCGTAACTGACTCTTATAATCAAGGTAATCTTGTTGCATTTGTATAAATTCTGGATTCTGCATTACCGCAACCAATGTGCCCTTTCTCACTTTCATTCCTTGTAGCATTTCAGTATTTTTTACTACCCCTTCTAATGGTGTTGATACGGAAACAAAACTTTTTGGCGGCAAATCTAACATCCCATTCACTTTGATCGTTCCACTAAGCTCCTTCATTTCTACTGCACCAAGCGTAACTTCTACCATTTTGTATTGCTCTGGTGTTAGCGTAATCAACTCGCTTTCTTCATGATGTTCTTCTTTGGCAACCTCTTTCTCTTCTTTTGAACTTCCGCATGCCGTTAATAAAATGGCAATAAGTAATAGGTAGCTATATTTTGATATTGATTTCATATTTTTTATTTGCTATTTCCGATTAAAAATTCGATTTGGTTCACGCTCTGATTAACCTGAAGCAGCGCCATCAAATGGTTTTCTTTAATGGTGTTTACTTGTTTGAGGTTCATTAGATATTCTGAATAGCCAATCTCACCATTTCGATAGGCGATACCGCTATTCTTCAAAATAAGTATGGCATTGGTCATTGCCGAGCTGTGAAAATAAGCATAACGCGCATTATTTTTCTGATATTCCTTAATCGCTTGTTGGTACTGGCCGCCAATACTTTGCTGCTGAAGATAAAGATCATTCTCGGCTATCTCTTTTCCAATTAACGCGGCTTTTCCCTTTGCCGAATACGACCTATAGAAAATCGGTAAGGCTACACCTACCTGAAAACCTTGAAAACGTTTATTTCTCCCATAGAAAACATTATTATGAATACCCGTTAAGGATTGATTAAAATAACCAAGTGTAATATCTGGAAGTGCTTTTGCTAGCTCAACACGCTGCTGCTTAGCGGTAACATTTACTTGCTGCCTTAAATATTCGAGATTAGGGTTTTCGTTCAGCGCATTGGTATCAGTCAATAAAATCAACAGATTTTCTTTAATGTACTTATCGGCAATCTCAATTCCTTTTGTAACGCCCAATAGAGTTTGCAGCTCACTGTTATAAATTTCAATATCGGACTGGTTTTGCGCCAAAAGGCTTTGAATTTCCTTAAGTTGAGTTTCCGCAGTTACTTTTTCCAAAAGATTACCTTCGCCTGTTTTGTATTTGAGTGTGGCCGATTTTACAAAACCTGTGTTAATGCTATCTTGCTCAATCAGTAGTCTTTCTTTTGAATATAGGTATTGAAGATTTGTATATATCGTTTTAACCCTAAATACCAGTCCGTTCTTTGTAACGTTTAACTGTATTTGGCTCGCCTTTATTTTTTCATCAGCCATTGCTGCATTGGCCGAAAAAACAGTAGGGAAAGGGATAGTTTGAGATATAGTAATGTTATTGTCATTCTTAACCAAGCTGTTAAACTGCCCATACAACAAAGAAACGTCTGTTTTGGGCATTTCAAAAGTTGACCTTTTTAGCTGCTGTTGCAAATTTACACCCAATTGGGCTCCTTTTATTTGTAAATTATTTTGGATTGCAGTATTTACGGCCTGTTCTAGGCTAAGCTTTGTAGTTTGTGCGTTTGCTGTAAAACTCATGATCAATAACAAAACCACTGCTGGGGCAAACTTAATTTTACTTCTTCCTATTTTTTCTATCCATATATACAAAACTGGAAGCACCAATAAAGTTAACAAGGTAGCTGATAGAAGTCCGCCAATTACCACCGTTGCCAATGGCCGTTGTACCTCGGCACCA
>JACMOW010000256.1 GCA_014377775.1 Pedobacter sp.
AAGAAAGAAAAAAACTACGATATAAATTAAGATGATTACTTTTTTTCTTCTCTTGGTCCTCTTTTATAAATTACCAAGCCATTTAAAAAATTACGTAATATCTGGTCTCCACATTTCTTAAAATTAGGATGCTCATCATTTCTAAAGATGTCGCCCAATTCACTTTTTGTAACCGTAAAACCTACCAAATTGCATATTTCTATTATTTGATCGCTATTTAAGGATAATGCTACCCTTAGTTTTTTCATAATATCGTTGTTACTCATTACATTGCCGCTTCTATTTTAACTTTTTTATTTTTTATCCGTTCGTTAGCTAATTTCCCGATTAGTTGCTGCACTAACTTTCTTTTTACGGCAACATAACATGCTTGATCTTTAACTTCAATTAAACCAACATCTTCCTTCTGTAAGCCACCTTTTTTAAGCAAGAAGCCAACAATATCTATCTTATTTACTTTATCCTTTTTACCTGCACTAATGTATAAAGTTTGCCAAATACTATCCTGAGGAAGTTTATACGGACCTTTTAACTTCTCTACTTCAATATCCGACTTCAAAAAGGGATATTTTTCTTCATCCGCAATAATCAAATAGGCAGTTCCTTTAGCGTTCATCCTCGCCGTCCGTCCGTTGCGATGCAAAAAAGCATCCTCAGTATAGGGTAATTGATAATGAATGATGTATTCTACTTCCGGAATATCTAATCCTCGCGCAGCAAGATCTGTGGTGATTAAAATTTTAATACTTCCATTTCTAAATTTCAATAATGCGCGTTCTCTTTCATCTTGCTCCATGCCGCCATGAAAAATATCATGTGCTAAGTCCTTATCTATCAGTAAGTCGCTAATCCTGTCTACCGTTTCGCGGTGATTGCAGAAAATTAAAGTTGTTTTACTTCCTATTTTACAGATTAATTCAAATAAAGTGTCGAGCTTATCTTCGGCTGTTGTTTGTACCTTTTTTAATTTTAAATCTGGCGCAATTTGCACGTCTTTTAAGAAATCAATTTCTATTGGATTTTGTAAGCCTGTAAATGCTGGAATTTCATCCATCGCTGTCGCAGACGTTAAAATTCGTTGTTTTAGCGAAAGTAATTGTCCGATAATATAAGACATATCATTGGTAAAGCCAAATTCCAACGCCTTATCAAACTCATCTAACACTAAAGTAGTTATGGTAGATTCATCAAAATTTTGATGGCGAAGGTGATAGGCAATTCGTCCGGGAGTACCAATTAATACCGAAGGGGCTTGTTCTAAATTATTACGCTCGGTTTTAATAGGGTGACCACCGTAGCAACAATTTACCTTAAACCCAGTACTCATTTGTTTAAAAACCTGCTCAATTTGTAAGGCTAACTCACGTGAAGGAACTAAGATTAGGCATTGAACACCTTTTAATCCATTATTTAGATTTGCAAACACTGGCAGCAAAAAGGCTAAAGTTTTACCCGAACCCGTTGGTGCTAATACTAAAATATCATTTCCTTTACTTGTTGCCGAAATTGCCGCTTCTTGCATTGCATTAAGAGACTCGATTTTTAAGTTATTCAGTATCGGCTGCATGATCATTTACAAAGATAAGTTTTTCTCAAGGTCAACTGCTTACAGATTAAGCAAAAGTTTCATATTTATTTTGTTTTTTCAAACAATATCCCTATATTTAGAATTACACATCAGTGTAGGACACACTACTTACAGATCCAACCTAAGTCCAACCCAAGTCCAACCCAAGTCCAACCCAAATCCAATGTGCTACCAGTATTCTTCCAATGGTCATGGCCCTGCAGTACTATTGCTACATAACCTGTTCACAACCAGTAAAATGTTAGCAAATAAACAATACCAATTTAACAATAATATCATTTTAAGCACCTATTTTTAGGTAACCTGATTACGGGTTGTTAACCTTAACACCAATAACGTATGACCTGGAAGAAATTTAGTGGCGAAGTTATCCTCTCGCCCATCCTAGAAGAAGTAGAACAAGCGATTATCCGAGAAACTGAAAACGGATATAAATTAAAAGTTTGCATTGGCACCGATTCTCAAGTAAAAGGTACATTTACCGACTTTGCAACTGTAATTGTGCTACTAAGAGAGCATCATGGTGGTTTCATGTACATTGCACAAGACAAAAGCACTCAAAAAATGAGCATTAAAGAGCGGATGTTAGTTGAAGTTCAAAAGTCTATTGAAACTGCTTATTCGATTTGCGATCTTTTAGATTTGTATGATGTCGATTTAGAAGTTCATGCCGATATTAATACCAATCCAATGTTTAAATCAAATAAAGCATTGAATGAAGCGATGGGTTATATTTTAAGTATGGGATTTATTTTTAAAGCCAAACCAGAAGCATTCGCAAGTTCTACTTGTGCTGATAAAATGGTACATTAACTACCACTCCTTTTTTACCACAGACTTCTCTTTCGCAGGAATTGCTATCGATGTTTTACCCACCATGTGGCCTTTAAAATCCTTAGCAAATTGATATGCATATTTAGCCGTTTGAGCTTGATATTCCTTCCATTGGGATAAATTTAACTTACCTGGATTATTTTCCAATGGTATCCCTTTAGTAGTGGCCGCTACAAAATTTCCATATCGATCCCTTTGGTAGGGCACAAAACTAAAATTGGTTAGCCAAAATCGATATTTCTCTTCTTTTACTTCAGTTTGGAAATCAAATAAAATTTCTCCAGAGGGATGCGAAATTACCATCACCGTTTTGCTGATGATCAATTTTCCATAGGCTAAAAATGAAGTATCGCCTCGACTTGTTCTTAACTTTAAATCTTTATATGGTTTTTTAAAGAATGAACTTACG
>JACMOW010000007.1 GCA_014377775.1 Pedobacter sp.
AACAAATCCATGAGAAAATGTATATATATTGTTGAAGATAATGAAGATATTAGAGAGATATTGGACTATCTTTTAACAGAAGAACACTATAAAGTAAGGACCTATCCTAATGTTAAAGAGTTTTGGACACAAATGAAAAAACACCTACCAGATATGGTTGTTTTAGATGTGATGTTACCTGACGGTAATGGAATAGACATTTGTGCAAAATTGAAAAATGAACACAACACTTATGCGATCCCAGTGATGATGATGTCGGCCAACTATCAAATTATGGATCTAAAGGATAGATGTGATGCCGAAGAGTTTATCAGTAAACCATTTGACATTAATAACTTTGTGCACAAGGTTAAACGATATTTGGATTAATTTTCACTACTTTGGTTCATGATGAGAATTCCAATAGTGCGTAAATCAGTTAAAGTTTACCCAGATTCCAGGCGAGTAATTGCCAGGTTTTTTTTTAATGGTGAAAAACGAGGCAAAGAAGTAGTTAGCAAGGTTATGACTTTAAGTGATGAACAGGTATTTAACATTATCTCTCCACTATTACAAGAATATTCTAAAAGACACCGCAACATTACTAAAATCTTACGTAGGCACTGCAAAAAACTCATGACTATGCTGGCTGATATGAATATTGATTATCATGATTTGGATATTCATCGTAAGCTTTTAATTGGTTCTTATTTTACACACGAATATTCTGTAGAGTCTGCTGCTTTTTTTAACCCTTCTATTATTGAAGACCCAGATCAACGAGATTTAGAAGAGGGCGAGAAACGGTTGATCATTAGTTTTAGAGCAGTTGGAGAAGGCCACATCTCATCCATTGCTTTTAGAAGAGCGTTAATTGATAGAAATAACGACATTAAAGTTATTGCTGCAGGGAATTATATTGATGAAGCCGAAATCATTAAAAATGCGACTTACAACAAGAAACTTTTTTTAGACCAGGGTTTAATTGCTTTGATAGATAAAGATATATTAAAATTACTCGATGAAAAGCTTGAAGGACAGTTTGATTATTCAACCTTAAAAAAAGCAATTGCCGAAACACAACAATTAGAACCCGATCCCGCCAGAGACATAGAGCTCGAGAAAGTATTATGGTTATCTGATTCTTATTATAAAATTATTTTCTCAATGGACACAGATATTTCTGATCGCGTTATTTTCCCTATCTCCGAGTTTGAGCGAAAAGGCATTGAAGATGCAAGGTTTACGAAATTTATAGCGGATGATGGTACAGTTACCTATTACGCAACTTACACTGCTTATGATGGAAATATCATTATTCCAAAACTATTAAAAACTACTAATTTCTATGATTTTAACATTGGACCCTTGTTTGGTGATGGTGCACAAAATAAAAATCTAGCTTTATTTCCACGTAAAATAAATGGCAAATATGCGATGCTATCTCGTATTGATGGTGTAAATAATTACATCATGTATTCTAATAAAATTAATGTTTGGGAAAACCCGATTAAACTTCAGGAACCAAAATATGATTGGGAATTTGTTCAGATTGGCAATTGCGGTTCTCCTATCGAAACCGAAGATGGGTGGTTAATTATTACCCATGCCGTTGGCCCGATGCGCAGGTATTGCCTAGGTGCCACCTTACTGGATTTAAATGATCCAACCACGGAGATTGGCAGATTAGAAGAGCCCTTATTAATTCCTAATCTTGATGAACGCGAGGGTTATGTACCCAATGTTGTTTATTCTTGCGGGTCAATTATCAACAACAATGAATTGATCATTCCTTATGGCTTATCAGATTATTCTTCCTCATTTGCAACGGTAAACCTAATAGATTTGTTAACACGCTTAAAGTCATCAGCTGATTAATTAAGAAGGTTACAAAAATGAATGATTAAGCCATCGCAATAGGTAAGGTAAAAGTAAAAATAGAGCCTTTTCCTTTCTCGCTATTAATGCTTATGAATCCACCATGCCTTTCAATAATCGAATGCGCAATAAATAATCCTATGCCAAAGCCGGAAAAGTTTTGCTCTGACTTCCCTTCAATCCTATAAAAACGATCAAAGATCTTCTGGTGCTCTTTCTTGTCAATACCAATCCCGTAATCTTTCACACTCACTGCAACTTGGTTTTTTTTAGCCTTAGCTATCGTGATATCAATTACATCACTAGCTGGACCATATTTAATAGCATTGCTGATAAAATTAATAATTACCTGTCCTAATTTATCCATATCCGCATTTACAGCGCAACTAAAATCGTGATATAGGTTAATCGTATGTTTTGGACTTGTATGTCGAATATCTTCCACTACTCCCATAACCAAACCGTTCAGGTTGATTAATTCATTTTTCAATTCCAGCCTGTTTGATTCAATCCTTGTTAAATCAAGCATATCGCTTATCAAGCTTGTTAATTTCAATACCAGCTTATCGATACGGATTAAAGACGGTTTCAGAAGTGCCGGAAATTGTATCTCCTGCTCTTTTTCTACCATCTTCAGCAGTAGTTGAATGTAACCTTTGATAGACGTAACCGGGGTTTTAAGCTCATGACTAAGCATGGTTACAAAATCCCCCTTCCGCTGCTCCTCTTCTTTTAACTTTTGTATTTCAATGGTTGCAGTGATCCATTTAACTATTTTACCCTTATTATCTCTTACAGTTGATGTGCGGCGTAAATGCCATTTGTACTCCCCGTTTTTGTCTAAGAGACGTAGCTGTATTTCAATGTCATTTCCTGTAGAAAGAACGTATTTCCAATGTTTTGTGATTTGGTTCTGGTCATCGGGGTGAATTATCTTTCGCCATCCCTGGTCTTTTAATTCATCGGCACTTAAACCAGTATAATCCAGCCAGTTCTGATTAAAATAAATTACATTGCCTTCAGCATCGGTACTGCTTATTTTCTCAGGCGTTAATTCTGCAAGCTGACGGAATTGTTCATTTGCAAGTTTTTTGGCCTCAATTTGGTGTGTTACTTCATTGGCTATAATGGCCAATCCATCAATTTTTCCATCTACATTGTATTGGGCCTGGTATACAAAAGTGTAATGTAATAACTCCTCCTTGCCATCACGTACAAGCATAACAGGTGTTTCATAGGCAGACACAGGTTCACCTGTTTTATATACACTTAACAGCAATTTATCAAAGCCCTGGTCAATTATTTCTGGCATCACAGAAAGAAGCGGTTTACCGATTACATCTTTTCCCTTGCCCCAGCTTTCTAAAACGGCATCATTAGCAACTTCAATGATCATGTCCTCTCCTTTTAAAATAGAAATGAGCGAAGGGGAAGAATAAATCATGTTGTGGTAACGATGTTCGCTCTCTTCTATTTTCTTTGTTGCTAGTTTTTGTTCAGTAACATCAATAACTACATTTACGCCCCCCGTTATTTCTCCCAACAAACCAAATATAGGCTGGGGATATACCTGCACAATAGATTGGGTCCCATCATATCGTTCAATAATAACTTCTTCACCTTGTATAGCACGACCTTCCTTAATTGCAATAGTCATAGGACAGCTATCCAATGGGAGCGGTGTACCATCGGGTTTAATTAGTTTCCAGGCCCCACACCATCGATCTTTACCAATTTCAGG
>JACMOW010000257.1 GCA_014377775.1 Pedobacter sp.
GTTGAACATAAAATGGATTGATTAAGTTTATTACCATACAAACCTAATTGCCCATACACGATTTAACTTCATTAATGCTGTAAAAAGAAATGTAAATTTTGTAAATTCAATGTAGATTTGAGATTGGAACCGTTTCAAACCTTAAATTTAAACCGTGAGACAAAAAGCCATATACCTATTAGGGTTGCTATCTGTAATTATGATTATTCTATTTTGCGCATTTAGTATGGCTGATAATGATAACTATGATCAGGCCAAGCAAGAGATTATGCTTCGAAAAATAGGACATGAACTATTACTACAATCTGGAGATAGCCTATCGCGCGTGCTACCAGTAAAAAAATTGGCTAAAAACGAGTTTCAAATTACTTTTGAAAATGAATTTGCTTTTAAGCCTGATTCATTAGTCGCCATTATTAAACGTTCATTGGTAAAGCACAATTTAAACCAAGAATACATTGTTAATGTACTCAATTGCGAAAAAAAAGAAATAATATATGGCTACGCAATTCTGGGAAATAAAAAAGATGATATCATATCCTGCTTGGGCAGAAACCAACCGAAAAACTGTTACTTTATCGATATCAAATTTCAAGATACAGGAATTAGCACCACACAAAAGGGATACCTCTTAGGGAGTTTACCTTTACTTGCATTTGTTGGTTTAGTAATTTCGAAATCGGTAAACAATAAGAAACGGAAGCTACCACTAGCCGCTATAAAACTAGGTAAAACAGTTTATAACGAAACGAAAAAAACGATCAGTATTAACGAAAAAACAATAGATCTTACATTAAAAGAGAATAAGTTGCTCTCGATCTTTTCAAAATCCCCTAACCTAATTATTGAAAGAAGCAGACTTCAAAAGGAGATATGGGAAGATGAAGGAGTAATTGTAGGTCGAAGTTTGGATGTGTTCGTTTCTAGATTGAGGAAGAAACTCGAAAATGACCAAAGTGTTCAATTGATTAATATCCACAACAGAGGGTATAAGTTAGAAATTAAATTTGATTTGGTATGAAAGTATACTTTAAAATGCCAAATGCATTAGCGGAACATTACCACTGGAAAATGCTTCACTTTGGCTTAAAAATAAAGGACACTAAAGAAATATTTAGCCAGATACCACGTCTTTTATTTGGTGGTATAAAATCTTTTGTAGGCAAAATTCCAAGGGGAAATACAGGCGGTGCTAACGTTAACGCACTAAAATCCATAGAAATCCCTGAAGAATTACAACATATTATTGATCAAAATAGATAATCTCATATTAATTAATCGAATCTATTTTCTATTCTCTATTTTCATCTACCCCCACAAAAGCAAAATAGTTGAACCTCTTTTACCCGTTTTTTCTTAATTTCGGGGCATTATGAAAGAAACAGTAGTGAGCGGGATCCGTTCTACAGGAAAATTGCATATCGGAAATTATTACGGTGCGGTAAAAAGCTTTGTACAAATGCAACATGAGTATAATTGCTATTTTTTTATAGCAGATTTACATGCATTAACCACCCACCCTACTCCACAAGATTTACACGGGCACGTAAAGGATGTTTTAGTAGAATATTTAGCTTGTGGAATTGATCCAGAAGAATCCACCATATATATCCAATCCGATGTTCCAGAAATTGCCGAGCTCTATTTGTATTTAAATATGAATGCCTACATGGGTGAACTAGAACGCAGTACTTCATTTAAAGACAAGGTTCGTGCAAACCCGGATAATGTAAATGCTGGCCTATTAACCTACCCAGTATTAATGGCAGCCGATATTTTAATCCATAGAGCTACCAAAGTTCCAGTTGGTAAAGATCAAGAGCAGCATTTAGAAATGTCACGTACTTTTGCAAACCGTTTTAATCGTTTATACCAAAAAGAGTATTTTCCTGAACCCTATGCATTTACCTATTCGAAAGGTCTTGTAAAAGTACCCGGACTAGATGGAAAGGGTAAGATGGGCAAATCAGAAGGTGAGAACAATGCAGTTTATCTTTCCGATAGCCCAGAAATTATCCGTAAAAAAGTATTGAAGGCTGTTACCGATGGCGGCCCTACTTCAGAATTTCAAGAAAAACCAGAAGCCATTCAAAATCTATTCGATTTGATGAAAATTGTTTCTTCCGAAGATACTTTAACGCATTTTGAAGATCAATACAACAAAATGGCTATCCGTTATGGCGATTTTAAGAAACAATTGGCTGAAGATATGATCGTAACCACTACGCCAATGCGCGAAAAAATTAACGAAATTGCAGCTAATACTTCCTATCTTCGTCAGGTAGCCAAACATGGCGCTTTAAAAGCAAGAGAAAGCGCACAAAAAACAATAAGAGAAGTAAGAGAAATTATTGGTTTTAAAAGTTTTTAAAAACACAAAAGTATGCACATAGCAATTGTTGGAAATATTGGCGCAGGTAAAACGACATTAACTGGTTTACTTGCCAAAAATTATGGATGGGAGGCTTTGTATGAAGCGGTAGATAATAATCCTTATTTGGAAGACTTTTATAGCGACATGAAAAGGTGGAGCTTTAACTTGCAGATTTATTTCTTAAATAGTCGTTTTCATCAAATTGTTGAAATAGAAAGCAATAAAAGAGACGTTATACAAGATCGTACCATTTATGAAGATGCCTATATTTTTGCAGAAAACCTGCACGAAATGGGATTAATGACGACAAGAGATCA
>JACMOW010000258.1 GCA_014377775.1 Pedobacter sp.
CTTTCTGGTGAACAGATATAAATATTAATTCTGTTCACCTAATTGTTCGCATGACAGGAGGAATAGTATGTACTGAAAAGGATTGCTTAAAAGCTAAAAAGCCCCTAAATAGTTATATTTAGAGGCTTTTGCATCCAGATGAACTGGAAGTTGTCGGGGTGGCAGGATTCGAACCTACGACCTCCTGCTCCCAAAGCAGGCGCGATACCGGGCTACGCTACACCCCGAACTGGTATCGATTTTTATTACAGCGGAGGAAGAGGGATTCGAACCCTCGGTACCGTTGCCAGTACGACAGTTTAGCAAACTGTTCCTTTCGGCCACTCAGGCATCCCTCCAATTCTCAAAATATCCCTTTCGAGGTTGCAAATATAGCAATTCAATCATGTTTGCAAAAAAAAATTACGTAGTTTGTAGATAATCTATTCGAACATGATAGATACTCATTAGCATCGTCTTGAATATCAGCTTTATAGTTTCTAAATCTTTTAACGTTAAATCGCAATTATCTAACTGGTGTTGCTCCAATTTATAGTTAATTATTCTTTCTACCAAGTCATTTATGTTCTGAGCATCCGGATTTTTCAAACTTCTTGATGCCGCTTCCACCGAGTCGGCCAACATTAAAACACCCGTTTCTTTCGAAAATGGAATAGGTCCAGGATAACGAAAAATATTTTCATCAACAAATTTCTCTGGCGAATTTTTTAAAAACGATTGGTAAAAATAATCCACCCTAGTGTTACCATGATGCGTCCGAATAAAGTCAATCACATTTTCTGGCAATTTGTTTTTACGCGTAATTTCAATCCCTCTATGTACATGCTTAATAATAATTTGAGCACTTTGCTCATATGGCAATTTATCGTGCGGACTAACAGCCGTATTTTGATTTTCAATAAAATATTGTGGATTTTCCATCTTCCCAATATCATGATATAACGCTCCCGCCCTAACCAAAAGCGAGTTCCCTCCTATTTTAAAAATAGCAGCTTCGGCCAAATTAGCCACCTGTAAAGAATGCTGAAACGTTCCGGGCGCTTTAAAAGCCAGCTCTCTCAATAATTTATTATTGGTATTGGTTAACTCAATTAATGCCACATCAGAAGTAATTCCGAATACCCGTTCGAAGGCGTATATAAGAGGATAAGCCAACAAAGAAAGTAACACACTAAAAATAAACGGTAAAAAATTAACCCATTCTATTTGATTGAATGAGCCTTCACGTAAGAGCGCTATTCCAACATAAGAAATAAAATAGGCCGCCAAAATAAAGAAAGCGGAAATCAATAACTGCTCTCTCTTAATTAGATTTTTTATACTATAAATAGCAACCATACCCGCAGTAGTTTGAAAAAATACAAATTCAAAACTATTTGGAACAAAAAAACCAGTAATCAAAACCACTAATAAATGTAAATAAAGTGCTAAACGAGTATCAAATAATATCCTGATAATGATGGGCACAATACAAAAAGGAATATAATATAAACTTGGCAAATTTACCCTTATAGCCCAAGTCAAGGCTAATAACATAAAGGTAATCACCAATAATAATAAAGATAATTGTCTATTATCAGCGAAAATATCCTTCCTAAACAGAAAAAGAAACACCATCAATAAACTGATGATAAACCCAACCAAAAGTACTTGCCCAAGGTAAACCAGTCGATTATCCCCTATGGTTTTTGTTTGCGCTTCATAAGTTTCTTTAAACGAAAGTAGTTTTTGATACGCTTCTTCATCGATCACCATACCCTTTGCCATAATCAATTCACCTTTTTGCACCATCCCTTTGGTTGTAGATAGACTGTTTATAGTGCTTTTTTGAACTATTGCTGTTAAATCTTCATCAAAAATTAGATTAGGTTTTAAATGGCTTTCAACCAAATCAATTACCGCGTCTCTTATACCAAGATTAGTTGACCTAAAATTAGTTTTAAAATAATCTAATGCACTTTCTGTAGTAAAAACATCTTGTGAATTGTTTTTCGTAGAAACATTAGCATTTAGCGATGAGAAATCATAATATTTACTAAGCTTCTGATGTTTAGCTACAATTCCAATAATCCCCCTTTTGTAAACCAACGCCAACATGGCAAGCGCTCGCTGTTTAGTTACCTCCTTTTCTGTTTCAACCAAAGCGTTAGATTTCCATTTTACATCAAACTCATTCAGAAAAGCTTCACCCTGACCGTCAAACACATCACTATTGTATTTATAAATAGGAAATACATTATCTAATGCTTCATCCCTATCAGTGGTTAACTGAGGCGTAGTTTTTAAAATTGCAAAGCTGAACGGAGAAATTAAATCTTTATTTAACCAAGTTTTCCCCTTTTCAAATTCATATCTAAATCGTGGTTGCTTAGGTAAATAAAGCGTAATACCTAACACACAAAAAATCATCATCACATACTTAATGTTTGATGAATACTTGCGATAAAGTACCTTAGGATTTTTTCTGATTTTGGCCAAAATAATAAGAGTTGATTATCTCAAAATTAAGATTATTTTTCCAAATAGATAATTTGTTTTTTTGAAGGCAACTCAGTATTAGAATAACTTAAAATCCTATAATCTCAAAATCCAAGCAATCCTGTATTACTAGTAAAAAATCCTAGTAAATCTCACTATATTGCGCCTACCAAATATTAAAGATAAAAGACAATGAAAGAAGTAGTAATTATAGCCGCCGTTAGAACACCAATTGGCAGTTTTGGTGGGTCTTTAGCAGGATTTTCGGCCACTCAACTTGGGGGTTTCGCTATTAAAGCAGCAGTTGAAAAAGCTGGAATTAAGCCAGAAAGTATTCAGGAAGTGTACATGGGAAATGTATTATCTGCCAACTTGGGGCAAGCACCCGCAACTCAAGCTGCAAAATTTGCTGGCCTACACGATTTACCTACTACCACCATTAACAAAGTTTGTGCATCTGGTACCAAAGCAATTATGCTTGCCGCACAAAGCATTGCTTTAGGGCAAAATGAGATTGTAGTTGCCGGCGGAATGGAAAGTATGAGCAATGTTCCTTATTATTTGGATAAAGCCAGAAATGGATATCGTTTAGGGCACGGACAAATTACAGACGGCCTGGTAAAAGATGGGTTATGGGATGTGTATAATGATTACCACATGGGATCAGCAGCCGAACTTTGCGCCGAAACCTGCAATATAAGTAGAGAAGAACAAGATAATTTTGCAATAGAGTCTTATAAAAGAGCCCAATCTGCACAATTAGTAGGTAAATTTAATGACGAAATATCGCCAATTGAAATAAAAGATAGAAAAGGAGAAATTACTTTATTTAGCAATGATGAAGAACCCCATGCCGTTAAATTCGACAAGATAACTGGCCTAAAACCTGTATTTAAAAAGGATGGAACCGTAACCGCAGCCAATGCATCCAGCTTAAATGATGGTGCAGCAGCCTTGGTACTCATGAGCGCAGATAAAGCAAAAGAATTAGGCTTAAAACCTTTAGCTAAAATTTTAGCGTATGCAGATGCACAACAAGCGCCAGAATGGTTTACAACTGCTCCTTCAAAAGCAATTCCTTTAGCATTAAGTAGAGCTAATTTAACTTTAGCAGATGTTGATTATTTTGAAATTAACGAAGCATTTTCAGTAGTTTCTTTAGCAAACAACCAAGAGTTAAATCTCAAAGCAGAACAAGTAAACGTTAATGGTGGAGCGGTTTCAATGGGGCATCCACTCGGAGCATCAGGGGCTCGAATTGTAGTTACCCTGCTTTCTGTACTGGCACAAAATAATGGAAAAATAGGCGTTGCGGGTATTTGTAACGGTGGCGGTGGCGCAAGCGCAATAGTTTTAGAAAATCTGCGTTAATTATCTATTATAATCAGCATGGTTAAACATTGTATGCTACTAGTTGTAATGATATGCTGTGCATTCTATTTGAATGCACAGCATACTTACAGTACAAATAACACCCCTCAACTCAATAAATATCAAGACTCTTTGGTCATTTTAAGTGAAGAAACTTTCACAGAAAAAGATGATATTTTGCGTATGGAGAAAAACGCAGCCTTTATCAAGAAATTTTTAGGTGCATTAAAAATTAATGGTTCGTTTAATTATGATTTCGACTCGCTTAAAAGAATTTCTATTTTGAAAGCTTCCGACAATTCATTTCGAATTGTAACCTGGTTTATCCCACTAAATGACGGCACCTTCCGGTACTATGGAACGATACAAATGGCTACTACAAATGGCACATTAAAGCTTTTCCCACTTAACGACTCTAGCAATTCATTAACTGATAATAACGCTTTAACGAATCACAAAAATTGGTTAGGTGCCCGTTATTATGAAATTATACCCTTAGTAATGAATGGCAAACAACCTTACTTTATCTTATTAGGGTGGAAAGGCAACACCCAAAAAACCTCCAAAAAAATAATTGAAGTATTATCGTTTGAGAAAAATGAGCCCGTATTCGGAAAAGCAATTTTTGAAGTTGTAAAAAATAAACCACTACAAAACAGAGTAATTTTCGAATACAGCAAACAAAATGCAATGACCCTAATTTGGGACAAGAAAGTGAATATGATAGTTTTTGATCACCTAGCACCTTATGAACCTAAAATGTCTGGAAACTTCGAATTTTATGGTAGCGATTTAAGTTTCGATGCTTTTAAAATTAATTGGGGGAAATTATCACTTTCAGAAAATGTGGAGTTAAGAAATGAAGCCACTATAAATGAAGATTTTTATAAGTCGCCTAAAAAAGCATCACAAGTAATTGTAAATCCATAAAGAAGTTATGCCGAAATACAAATAATCTTACTTAATTTGCAATATAAACTAAACACAACCACTAAACTAAAAACATGGTAAATGAAACTTCCAGCCTAAGCCAAGATCAGGCATTAGATTTACACCTCCAAAAAAGCGGTGTCGAAACAGATAAATTAATTAACCACCCTGTCGGATTATTTGTCTTATTCTTTACCGAAATGTGGGAAAGATTTAGCTACTATGGAATGAGGGCTTTATTAGTGCTTTTTTTAGTGAGCGAGGCAAGTAAAGGCGGATGGGAATGGACCCGACCAGAGGCATTAAGTTTATACGGATGGTACACTGGTTTAGTTTATCTAACTCCAATTGTGGGCGGTTTAATTGCCGATAGGTTAACTGGTTATCGTAAGGCAGTAATTTTTGGCGCTTTAATTATGACGATGGGCCATGCATCAATGGCAATGGAAGGAATAAGTACAAACTTCTTTTATATTGGCCTTGTTTTAATGATGGTTGGAAATGGTTTATTTAAACCAAATATTTCATCAATGGTTGGTAAATTATATCCTGCTATTAGTGATAAAAAAGATGCTGCCTATACCATTTTCTACATGGGAATTAATTCTGGCGCTTTTTTAGGAATATTAATGTGTGGTTATGTAGGCGAAAAAATTGGTTGGCATTGGGGCTTCGGATTAGCTGGAATTTTTATGTTCTTCGGAATGTTGCAATTTTATTTCGGACAGAAAATATTTGGAATAATCGGACAAAAAAATGATAATAAAGTAACAGTTAATGAAGGCGAAGTAGTATTACCTCAAAAAGTGGTAACCCAACGATTATTGGTAATTTTTGTGCTTTCTATTTTTACCATTTTCTTTTGGATGGTATTTGAACAAGCTGGAGGCTCCATGACCATCTTTGCAAAAGACTACACGTTACGGAGTTTAACGGGCAGCTCAGGAACTATATTTAAATGGGCTGATGCTGCACTTACTATTTTCCCACTGGTTGCAGTTAGTATTGTTTTGTTCGGTCTTGCAAAAAAAATAGCAAAAAAATATCCAGCTACGATATTATTTACTGCACTTAGTTTCATCATTATATGGGGTTTAGCTTTCTGGAAAGTTGAAAAAGAGTTTTCTGCTGTAAATACAGAGGTTCCTGCTTCATGGTTTGGTATCTTAAATTCATTCTTCATCGTGGCACTAGCTCCGTTTTTCTCTAAACTTTGGGAAACGAAATTTAACCCAAGCGGACCAGCTAAATTTGGAATGGGGTTAATTTTTGTTGGCCTTGGTTTTGCTGGTTTGGCTTATGGCGGAAGAGATATAGCCGCTGGAGCTTCTGTTGCCCAAGTAAGTATGTTTTGGCTAATACTTGCCTATTTTTGCCACACCGTAGGCGAATTATGCGTTTCACCAGTGGGCTTATCGTATGTTAGTAAACTTGCTCCCGCTAAACTTGTAGGGTTAATGTTTGGTGTTTGGTTTACCTGTACGGCAATAGGAAACTGGCTTGCTGGTAAATCTGGAAGCTTAATCGACAAAATAAGTGCAGAATACTCAATATCAACCTTCTTTTTAATTTTTACTATCCTACCCATAATAGTAGGATTAATTGCCTTTGCACTTACTCCTTTACTGCGTAAATGGATGAATGGCGTTCATTAAAATGTTGGATAGTTTAGTCATTATACCTACTTATAACGAGAAAGAAAACATTGAGAAAATTATTCGCAAGGTTTTCTCTCTCGCTTTTGCTTTCGAAGTTTTGATTATTGATGATGGTTCGCCGGATGGCACAGCAGAAATCGTTAAAAAGCTACAGTTAGAATTTCCAGACCAATTACACTTAGAGCAACGAAGCGGAAAATTAGGTTTAGGCACCGCTTATATTCATGGCTTTAAATGGGCATTAAGCAAAAATTACGCCTATATCTTTGAAATGGATGCTGATTTTTCGCACAATCCCGAAGACCTTATCCGCTTGAGAGCGGCTTGCGAAAATGGCGCCGATCTTGCCATCGGATCAAGATATGTGAAAGGGGTAAATGTGGTAAACTGGCCAATGGGAAGAGTACTAATGTCTTATTTTGCCTCGATGTATGTAAGATGGATTACACGGATTTCGATACAGGATGCGACTGCTGGATTTAAGTGTTACCGCAGCATGGTATTGGAAACAATCCCCATGGATAAAATTAAATTTGTAGGCTACGCTTTTCAAATTGAAATGAAATTTACAGCCATTAAATACGGTTTCAACGTGGTTGAAGTGCCAATTATCTTTACCGATCGTACGGAAGGCACATCGAAAATGAGTACAAAAATTTTTAGAGAAGCCTTTTTAGGCGTAATCCAGATGAAAATAAATAGCTGGTTTCGTACGTATAATCGTTAAGTTTTACTCGCTCTTATCATTGCTCCAAAATCTAATTTATGGTACATGGCGTTCACAATCATAACCAATCGCTTTGTTCTTGTAACTTCTGTTTTAGCAGTATTTAACCAATTGATAAAATAATTTTGATGTGATTTAGGTGTCGCTAAAAACCTTGCTAACAATTCATCCTCATCCGACAAGCAAATCTGAAGATCATCGGACATTTCAATCTTAAAATCAGCATCAAACAACAATTTCAATACTACTTTAGCTCCCACCTCTTTTCGAAGTAACTTACGTAACGGTTTATTTAGCACCATTATAAAATCGCCATGTCCCATTGGTATTATACCTACCCCACAAATCGTTACCTCATCTATGCTACCCTTAACCCGTATGCACCTACGTTCGCCAGATTTAATTTGCTCAGCAACCGCATTAGGAATAAAAATATAAGACCAACCTGTTTTTTCACCGTTGGATTCAAATTTTTCTATTTCGGCGTGGAAGGTAATCATTTTACTAAATTAAAAATAAAATTGGAAATGGGGAATAGAACAATAGATAATAGACTATTTCCCTAAAACCTAAAACTTCTCTTCCACTCCCAGCCCAAACAAAGCAAAATCGTATTTAACAGGGTCATTTGCATCAAACCGCCTCAATTTCTCTGTTAATTCTATTGCTGTTAACCAATCGGTTTGTTTCCTAGTTATTAATCCTAGCCTCCTCGAAACACGATCAACGTGTACATCACAAGGACAAATTAAAGCCGACTGGGGAATACTATTCCATAAACCAAAATCAACACCGCAATCATCGCTTCTAACCATCCACCGTAAAAACATATTTAAACGTTTACAGGTCGATTTTTGCTTAGGAGATGAAATGTGTTTGATCGTTCTTCTGGGAAAATTTTCTAAACTAAAAAAATAGTCTCTAAAATAATTCAATGCCTTCTCGGCCGTAAAATATTCCATTTCATTCAGCATACAAGCTGATGATGAAAGCTCAATCTCAGGCTCCCCATTCAAAGCAACATACATTGGGTTAAATTTTTGTTGCGGCAAAAATGCAGTTTCTAATGTGGTCGATTGCTGGTAATGTTGCTTAAAAAAAGAAATAAAATATAACAAATCGGTATCGTTAAATGTACGATGCTTAAAGCCAAGCAAACCTTTCAAATCATTATCGCTATGATTAAGCATAAACTGATAAGGTTGATGATCCATTCGTGAAAATAATTCATTGCACTTATTAATGATGGTTTTCCGTTGCCCCCAAGCTAAAATTGCCGCAAAAAATGCAGCAATTTCAATATCCTGTTTAATCTTATATTGATGCGGAATACAAATTGGATCATTAGCAATGAAGTTTGGGCGATTGTATTGCGCAACTTTAAAATCTAAAAAATCCCTTACCTCTAAAAATTCCATGTGTCATCCATTTTCCATCTTCCCACCTTCAAACCTTCCACCTTTCAACTTCAAACCCTTTAACCCAACGCCTGCTCTAAATCTGCCAATAAATCATCAATATCTTCAACACCTACACTTAAACGTAATAAATTATCTGTTACGCCAACTTTTTCACGCGCTTCTTTAGGGATCGAACCATGGGTCATTGTAGTAGGATGGTTAATTAACGACTCTACCCCACCTAACGATTCGGCCAACGTAAAAACTTTAAATCTTGATGCAATTCTGAAAGTTTCTTGCAAATCTGCCCCTTTTAAGGTAATGGAAACCATACCACCAAAACCCTTCATTTGCTTTTTAGCAATATCATGATTGGGATGATCTTCGAATCCTGGCCAGTAAATTTTATCAATTTTAGGATGTTTTTTTAAGTAATGAGCAACTTTTTCACCGTTTTCACAATGTGCCTTCATCCTTAAGTGCAAAGTCTTAATACCTCTTAACACTAAAAAAGAATCTTGCGGACCAGGAGTTGCGCCACAAGCGTTGTAAATAAAGAATAAATCTTTATACAATTGCTCATTATCAGTTAATAACGCACCCATTACCACATCAGAATGACCACCAATATATTTGGTTACGGAATGCATTACAATGTCGGCACCCAAATCTATAGGATTTTGAAGATAAGGTGAAGCAAAGGTATTGTCGACCGTTAACAGAATATTATTTGATTTTGTAATTTTAGCAACACCCTCAATATCAATAATCCGCATAGTTGGATTAGTTGGAGTTTCTATCCAAACCAATTTTGTGTTTTCATTTAAATAAGGCTTGATGTTATCAGGATTTGATAAATCTAAAAAATGAAACTTAATTCCATATTTTTCATAAACCTTAGTAAAAATACGATATGATCCGCCATATAAATCATCACCAGTAATCACTTCATCGCCAGGCTTTAACAATCTTAAAACACAATCTGTAGCCCCCATTCCACTACTAAAAGCCAATCCATACTTACAATTTTCAAGCGCAGCTAAACAATCTTCCAATGCCTTACGCGTAGGATTTGTACCTCTCGAATATTCATAACCCTTATGCTCCCCAGGCGATTTTTGCCAGTAAGTTGAAGTTTGATAAATTGGTGTCATTACGGCACCAGTGGTTGGATCTGGCTCTTGACCAGCATGGATCGCTTTTGTTGCAAATTTCATAACTCAGTTTTAATTTAGTACGCTCTAGCAAATAATACTCTCTGTATAGATGGTTTTCCTGTAACCATACAAACACCATCCTCTTGCTTATTGTTCAAAGGAATACACCTAATAGTTGCTTTTGTTTCTTCCTTAATTCTCTTTTCGGTCTCAGCTGTTCCATCCCAATGGGCAGAAATAAAGCCAGTTTTATCATCCAATAAGGTCTTAAATTCCTCATAAGAATTGGCTTCAGTAATGTGCTCCTCTCTAAATTGATGCGCCTTATTATAAATCTGGGCTTGAATTTCTTCCAATAAGTTAGCAATGTAAACATCTAACCCTTCTTGAGGTACCGTAAACTTTTCTTTTGTATCTCTTCTTGCTAACTCTACTGTTCCATTCTCCATATCTCTTCCACCTATAGCTAAACGAATAGGCACACCTTTTAGTTCATATTCTGCAAATTTAAAGCCTGGTCTTTGGCTGTCTCTGTCATCATATTTTACGGAAACACCTAAACCTTTTAGTTTAATTTTCAATTCATCAACAAAGCTTGTAATTTTTGCTAAATCTTCCTCTCCTTTATAAATCGGTATAATAACAACTTGTATTGGTGCTAATCTTGGCGGCAAAACCAAGCCTGCATCATCACTATGTGCCATAATTAAGGCGCCCATTAATCGGGTTGATACACCCCAAGATGTAGCCCATACATGTTCCAATTTTCCTTCTTTACTGGTAAATTTCACATCAAATGCCTTTGCAAAATTCTGCCCTAAAAAGTGTGATGTTCCCGCCTGTAAAGCTTTTCCATCTTGCATTAACGCTTCAATACAATAGGTTTCTAAAGCTCCTGCAAAACGTTCAGTTGGAGTCTTTTTTCCTTTAACTACCGGAACAGCCATCCAATTTTCAGAAAAATCAGCATAAACATCCAACATTCTTTCCGTCTCTTCAATGGCTTCTTGCGCAGTAGCGTGAGCCGTATGCCCCTCTTGCCATAAGAACTCAGTTGTACGCAAAAACAAACGCGTTCTCATCTCCCAACGAACTACATTTGCCCATTGATTAATTAAAAGTGGTAAATCACGATAAGATTGAATCCATCCTCTATACGTATTCCAAATAATAGTTTCCGAAGTTGGGCGTACAATCAACTCCTCCTCTAATTTTGCAGTTTCATCAACTACTATATTTCCATTGCCATCGTTCTTTAAACGATAATGCGTTACCACTGCACACTCTGTGGCAAAACCTTCAACGTGAGCAGCCTCTTTAGAAAAATATGATTTTGGGATGAATAAAGGAAAATAGGCATTACTGTGTCCAGTATCTTTAAATTTTTGATCTAAAACTGCTTGAATTTTCTCCCAAATAGAGTAACCATACGGCTTAATTACCATACAGCCCTTCACAGAAGAGTGCTCAGCGAGATCGGCTTTTATAACAATATCGTTATACCACTGCGAATAATCATCATTTTTACTTGTAATGCCTTTGCTCATAACTATTTGGAACGTTTTTTGTGTTAAATCTCTTGTATATTAGATTACAAATCTATAAATTTATACCTACAATTTGGTTGCACACACAAACAAAACACACACAATATGAAACCTAACCATTTATTCACCAGTATGCTCGTAGTAACGGCCCTGTTCGTTGCTTCCTGCTCTACATCGAAGTTGGCTCAAAATAATGCCACTCAAGACGATGTTTACAACACAACTGCCCAAGCCAAAGAATACAAGGAAATGGCAGCCCCACAGCAATCTACCGCACAAACAGACGCACAAACCGATGATTATTATGGCACGAGCGATTCATTCTACGATATGGATTATTCTACCCGCATTAATCGTTTTTACTACGCAAATCCATGGCGAACTTATTATGATGGATTTTATGGTTTTAATAGCTCATTTGGATATAACTCCTTTTTTAGCCCATTTAACGGTGGATTTGGATTTGGTTATGGATGGAACGGAGGCTTTGATAACTTCTTCAGTCCTTTTGGCTATTGGGGTTTATATGGCGCACCCTACTACAATAATTATTGGGGTTTATATTCTTATAACAACCCTTACAATTGGGGTGGTGGGTATTACGGTGGCGGAGGATATTATGGATCAATAGGCGGTGGAATAAGAGGTGGAAGTAATTCTAATTATGGCCCCAGACCTAGCAGAGGAAGTGAAAATGGTGTAAACAGAGCAAATGGAACTGGTTATAACGGCGGTTCAAATGGAATTGCCGACCGTACTTCTTCATCTGGAAGCAGAGCCGAACGCTACAATCCAACCAATGGAACCACTGGAACAACAAGTTCTACACCTACAAGATCAAATAGTGGCGACTCTAGACCAACACGATCAAATGATGCACCAACAAGGACGTACACACCTCCAACACAAAGTGCTCCCCCACCATCGAGCAGTAGCAGCGGATCTAGAGGAGAAAGTGGAAGCTCATCATCAGGCTCAAGTGGTAGTAGCGGTAGCAGCAGTGGAGGCGGCAGACCCACTAGAGGGGGTGGTAAATAATCTAAATTAACTTTTAACACACAACATGAAACAAATTATAAAACTTATACTGGTAGCTATAGTAGCTACCACAAGTACCTCGTATGCACAATATGCAAGCGACGCATTACGTTTCTCTCAAACTAATTATGGAAGTACCGCCCGTTTTAAAGCATTAGGTAATGCGCAAATTGGAGTAGGTGGCGATATGAGTTCATTGGGTGGAAATCCTGCCGGCTTAGGTCTTTTTACCAAATCAGAGTTTAGCTTAACACCTGAATTTAATCAAACGGGTGTAAACGCCACTTACCTTGGTCAAAATACCAACACCACAAAAAGCCAGTTAAATGTAAATCAACTTGGAGCCGTTTTCTATAGTCCAACTTACCGCAGAAAAGGTCAGGACACGAAAAGTGGTTTGGTAAGTATGGTATTTGGATTAGGCTACCA
>JACMOW010000040.1 GCA_014377775.1 Pedobacter sp.
AGTATTCTTAAAAGTTTAACTGAAGGTGTTCAATTTGTATTTAAAAGCAAGATGATGCTGGCTGCGCTGAGTTTGGACCTATTCTCCGTTTTTTTTGGCGGCGCAGTTGCCTTGCTCCCTATAATTGCAGAAGACATTCTTCATGTTGGTTCCGAAGGTGCTGGTTTTATGCGAGCTGCTGCTTCGGTTGGCTCGGTATTAACCATGTTGGTAATGACCAAATACCCACCCATGAATAAACCATGGCGAAATTTATTAATTGCAGTAGCTGGTTTTGGCCTTAGTATTATCTGCTATGGACTGTCCACTAGCTTTTATTTAACCTTATTTTTCTTGTTTTGCGAAGGTGCCTTTGATAGTGTAAGTGTTGTAATTCGATCAACAATCATGCAACTACTTACACCAGACCAAATGCGCGGAAGGGTATCGGCAGTAAATAGTATGTTTATTGGTTCATCAAATGAAATTGGCGCATTCGAATCGGGATTAACTGCAAAATTGATGCGCACCGTTCCGGCTGTAGTTTTTGGGGGAAGTATGACATTAGTAATCGCCCTTATTACGTACTTAAAAACCAAAAGTCTACTTCCACTTACACTCAATGATATTAAGCCCACAGAAAAAATTTAATTATCTAATCTTTCTCCAACTTGTTGTCGCCACATGGCAAAATATAGTCCTTTTTCTTCAAGTAAGTCAGCATGCTTTCCCTGCTCAATAATATGACCTTTCTCTAAAACATAAATCCTATCGGCATGACGGATCGTTGATAAACGATGCGCAATTAATATAGTAATGTGACTTGTTAATACGGATACATCACGAATAGTCGCAGTAATTTCTTCTTCTGTTAATGAATCTAACGACGAGGTGGCCTCATCAAACACCAAAATATCGGGATTACGCAATAATGCTCTTGCAATCGATAAGCGTTGTTTTTCTCCTCCCGATACTTTTACCCCTCCTTCTCCAATTACCGTATCTAATCCCTTATCAGCACGCGCTAAAAGATTTTGGCATGCTGCCTGATGCAATACTCGCATACAATCTTCATCACTGGCGCCCGGTTTAACAAATTGTAAATTCTCTCTAATTGAGCCCGAAAACAACTGTGTATCTTGCGTTACAAAGCCAATTTTCTCTCTTAGCTGATCCAAATCTATTTCTTTACCCGAAATTTTATTATAAAACACTTCACCTTCTATGGGTTGATACAAACCAACAAGCAATTTTACCAGGGTAGTTTTTCCAGAGCCAGAAGGCCCAACAAAAGCAATTGTTTCTCCATTATTAGCAGCAAAACTAACCTTACTTAATGCATTATTTTTACCCGAAAGGTGTTTAAAGCTTACATTTTCAAAGGCCAACGTATCTACCTTTTTTATTTGAACAGGATTAATGGGTTTTGGGTCAATTGGGGTATTTAGAATCTTCTTAAAATTGCCTAACGATATTTCTGCCTCTCTCCAAGCTAAAATTACATTGCCCAATTCTTGAAGGGGTCCAAACAAAAAGAAAGAATAAAAAAGGAAAGAAAAATATTGTCCGGGTGTGATGGCCTTATCAAAAATTAGCATCAATAATACCACAACCATTGTACTTCTAACTAGATTTACCGTGGTACCCTGTACAAAGCTCATGCTTCGAACATATTTTACCTTCCTTAATTCTAAGCCTAATATTTTATAGGTAGTTTTATTAAGTCGATCTATTTCCTGACTCGCTAAGCCCAAACTTTTTACCAATTCAATATTTCGCAGCGACTCGGTTGTAGAACCTGCCAGAGCCGTAGTTTCGGCTACGATAGATCTTTGTATGGTTTTTATTTTACGACTTAAAAACCAACTTAAAAAACTGATAATTGGTATAGATGCTGCATAAATTAAAGACACCTTGTAGCTTACCGACAAGGAGTACACTATAACGAAAATTAATCCGATTAGGCTTACAAATAATATACTAATAAAAGAGGTAATAAATTTTTCACTATCCGTTCTAACTTTTTGTAAAATACCCAAAGTTTCACCACTTCGCTGGTCTTCAAAAACTTGATAAGGCAATTCTAACGAGTGTTTTAAGCCGTCGGCATACATTTTTGCGCCTACTTTTTGAACAATAATGTTGGTGAAATAATCTTGAAAATTTTTGGCTATTCTGGAAACCATTGCCGCGCCAATAGCTAGGCCCACAAGGCCCAAAACGCCCCAGGTATATTCACTTCTGCTTAATTCATTGTGTCTATTTATAAATTTATCTAAAATTCTACCTGTAAAATAGGGGTCCATTAAAGAAAAACCTATGTTAAAAGCAGCTAATGCTAATGCTAATACAACAATCCACTTATGTGCTTTTAAATATTGGAGCAGTAATTTCATTATAATTTAAATCGTCATTATATCTTTTTCCTTTATTTCTGCGTGTTTATCAACTTTAATGATGTAAGCATCTGTGATTTTTTGAACTTCACCTTCTCCAGTTTTAATTTCATCGTCTGAAACACTTTCGCCCTTTAACTTTTTAATTTTTTCGTTGGCGTCCTTGCGTATATTTCTTACGGTAATTCGTCCGCGCTCAGCTTCTTCTTTAACCTTTTTTACCAAGTCCTTCCTACGTTCTTCTGTTAATGGGGGTACCACAAGTCTGATAATTATCCCATCATTTTGAGGGTTAATACCAATGTTAGCTTCCATAATGGCCCGTTCTATGGGAACCAATAATTGCTTTTCCCAAGGTTGGATAATTATTGTTCGCGCATCAGGCGTGTTAATGCTGCTCACCTGCGCTAGTGCCGTTGGGTTACCATAATAATCTACCATAATCCCATCAAGCATACCTGCTGATGCTTTTCCAGCTCTTATTTTAGTTAATTCAGCTTCACAATGGGCAATCGCCTTTTCCATTGTGGCCTGGGCATCTTCTAATTGTTTCTTTATGAGGTCATTCATAATATGTAGATTTATACAAAAATATAAAATTTGGGCAGATTTAACCCCTTACTAATGTTCCTATTTCTTCTCCATTTGCAATCTTCATGAAATTACCATGTTTGTTCATGTCAAATACAATAATTGGAACTTTATTTTCTTCACAAAGTGTAAAGGCTGTCATATCCATAACGTTTAAGCCTTTGGCATACACTTCTTTGAATGAAATTTCAGTATATTTTATTGCGGTTGGGTCTTTCTCTGGGTCGGCATTATAAATTCCATCCACACGGGTTCCTTTTAAAACGGCATCTGCATTAATTTCAATGGCTCTTAATGCTGCAGCAGAGTCGGTTGTGAAATACGGATTTCCTGTTCCTGCTCCAAAAATTACAACCCTACCCTTTTCTAAGTGCCGAACTGCTCTTCTTCGCACAAAAGGCTCGCAAATTTGCTCCATTTTAATGGCTGACAATAAACGTGTTTTTAAGCCTACTTTTTCTAATGCATCCTGTAAAGCCATGCTATTAATTACCGTAGCCAACATTCCCATATAATCGGCTTGTGCTCTATCCATTCCTGATTTTTCAGCACTCAAGCCCCTAAAAATATTACCGCCGCCGATTACAATTGCGATTTCAAGACCTTTATCGTGAACGGCTTTAATATCTTCAGCATATTGCCTAACCCGTTCGTTATCAATGCCATATTGCTTATCGCCCATTAACGATTCGCCACTTAATTTTAGTAAAATCCGTTTATACTTCATGACCTCAAAAATAGGATAAATGTTTCAATATTCAACTCCCTTACTAATAACCTTCTTAAGGTTTAATTCGGCATCCAAAACTAATAGATCTGCTTGGTAGCCTTGCTCAACTTTTCCAATTCGCCCTTCTTCTCCAATTACTATTGCTGGATATAATGAGCTCATCTTTAAAGCATCAACTAAATCAATATCACAGTGTGTGATACAATTTTTTACAGCTTGCAGCATGGTTAATGAAGACCCGGAAAGGGTGCCGTCGGGCATCACAAATTTATCTTCTAATAATTGATGCTGATAAGGCCCTATTGAGCACGCAGTAACTGCATCCGTTATTAAAAAAAGTCGTTCCCTTAATATCTTGTAACTAAGCTTCACCATTTCAAAATCTACATGATGCCCATCTGCAATAATACTAGCCCTGGCTTTTGCGTGGTTAAAAACTGCCGCTGGAACACCTGGAGCACGATGATGAAGTGGCGACATGGCATTAAAAAGATGCGTAGTAGTTTGGATACCCTTATTGTAGGCGGCAGTTGCTTGATTAAAACTCGCATCGCTATGCCCTAAGGATAATATTATATCATGATCTAATAGGTATTGGATCACCTCATCATCTTGTAACTCGGGAGCTATAGTCATCATTTTAATAACCCCATCACCAAAATCAAGCAATGCCTTTATTTCATCTAAATTAGCTTTCCGAATAAATTTTTCTACGTGTGCGCCTCTACGCTTTGGGTTTAAAAAAGGGCCTTCCAAGTGCAGGCCTAAACAGTTTTTAGCCATTTTTCGGTGCTCTTTTGCAACGGCAATACAGGAATCAAAAACGTTAGGTGTATTGGTGGCAATGCAAGCTAAAAACCCCGTGGTTCCCTTCTTTAACAAATCATTCTCCATGTGCGTCAATGACTCAACACTTGGTTCAGCAGAAAATAATTTTCCTCCTGCCCCATAAATCTGAAGATCGATAAAACCAGGAATAATCAGGTAGGGATTTGGTGTACCCGATTCAGAATGTTTAACCGTAGTAATGTGTTCGTTCTCGATTTTGATATCCTGATTCGGAAGGAACTGCATTCCATTAAAATAAGTGCAGTTCAAAAGCTCGCTTATCATAAACTTTATTTAATATTATTAAAGTTAATATTAAAAAATAAAAAAGGTCGGTTAAAATTTTAACCGACCTTTACAATAAAAAATTTTAACGAATACTTTGACAAACTTTAAAAGTTTGTCAAAGTATTCGTTTTAAGAACCCAATTGTACGCGTTTGAAAGCAACAACAGTTAATCCTTTAGCTGTATCATCTAAGAATTTACGAACATCTTTAGAACCATCCTTAACAAACTCTTGGTTTAATAAGGTGCTGTCTTTGTAGAATTTATTCAATTTACCCGCAGCAATTTTCTCCACCATTTCTTCTGGTTTACCTTCTGCACGGATTACATCTTTTGCAATTTCTATTTCACGCTCAATTGTGTGAGGGTCAACATCATCCTTATCTAAAGCAACAGGATTCATTGCAGCAATTTGCATAGCAACATCTTTACCAGCTTCAGCGGCACCATCAAATGCTTGATTTAAGGCAACCAATACACCTAAACGGTAATTACCGTGAATATAAGGAACAACTTGCTCACCTGTTACAGTTTCAAATTTAGAGATGCCAATTTTTTCGCCGATTTTACCAGTATACTCAACAATGATATCTTCTACTTTTTGACCATCAATTTCTAATGCTAACAAATCTGCTAGTGTAGCGGGGTTTTTATCAATTGCTAAATCAGCAAATTTATTTCCTAAAGCTACGAAATCTGCATTTTTAGCTACGAAATCTGTTTCGCAGTTTAATTCAACAACAATACCACGCTTTCCATCAATAGTAGCTTTTGCAATAACTACGCCTTCATTCGAGTCGCGATCTTGACGAGAAGCAGCAACTTTAGCACCTTTTTTACGTAAGTAATCAACCGCAGCTTCGAAGTCGCCATTGGCTTCTACCAATGCTTTTTTGCAATCCATCATACCGGCTCCGGTTTGTTGGCGTAATTTATTTACATCTGCGGCAGTAATTTGTACTGTAGACATTTTTATGTGTGTTTTATATTATCCTTCTGTTGATTCTTCTGATGAAGCTTCTGCTTCTGCAGTTTCCTTTTTAGTTGGTCTTTTAGC
>JACMOW010000041.1 GCA_014377775.1 Pedobacter sp.
TCAAAAATCATAAAGCCATTTTCATCAAACGTGGCGTTAAGCTCACTAAGAGCCTTTAGTGCTGTTAAGTTTACAATTGCTTTTTTGATGTAAGGAATAATTGCTTTATCAGCAACGGTAAGTGTATCTGCCGCTATTTTTGTTTTTAATTCAGCATAGTAATTTGGTAATAAAATATTGGCTATATCCATTTCATCAACCTTATCCATGCATGAGCGCATTTTTAAATAGCTTATGTATGAATTATTTAAAGGCGAATAATACTTTGTAAACTCCTTAGCTGTTGGCACAAAACAAAGTTTTGAATACTGGAACTCTTCGCTACTTTGGTAAGTAGCATAAGAGGTAATATTTTTTTGCAAGAAAATAATAGCATCTTCAATTGCCTGATAACCTGGGCGTAAGTATGACTTAATTAAATCTTTTATTTGCCATTCAAAGGCAGTTGCACGGTTTTCATTTCTTGCAATGAATATACCGGCATTATCAATTTGAACTTGACCAGGCGTAATAAATAAAGCAACTGCAATGGGTGCGGTAATAGCTCTAAACTTTTTAATTATTTGTTGGTCAGCTAAGCTTAGTGTACTAATATTTCCAGCTGTGGTGCCGTCATACGCTGTTTGGATTTCTTCAACAAAATCATTTCCAAAATGGAGATTTAAAATATCTCTATTTACTTGTCTTAATTTTGGAGTTAATATATCAAACTCAAATGAAGCATTGATATCAGCGTAAACTTTTACTTCGTCTATATCTTTAAAAAACATTATGCGCTTGTTGTTGAAGTTTGTGAACCCTTATCCAGCGTGTTCAAAAAGCTGTTTCTAAAACGGAAAGTACAATCAGTCCAATTATTGTAATACACCACTAAATTGTTTAATGGTTCAAGGATGATGTCTTGATGAGCTCGAGCATTAAGCATGTGTAATAAGTAAGCTTCACGTATGTTTGAGCCTGCGCCTCCCATACCACTATTAGGCATAGTGCCACGCAATGCAGGGTGTATATTAATTGCTGAGTACTTGTATAAACTGGCTTCCTTACCATCTTCTAAATAAGTACCATCTTTCAATTTATCATCTAATACGGTAATTTTCCAAAGGGCATATTCTTTTCCTAATGCAGGATCAGTTATCATGGCAGTATATAAATTGTTTCCAGCTTCTGAAGCTCCAGCCATTACTTTTTGAAAATTATCTAATTCAGTTTTTTTAATAACTGCTTTTTCTTCAGCAGTTTTACTATCAAAACCTTCGTACTTTTTCTCCCAAAACAAATTACTTATTTCGATATGATACTTAATAGTCATTTGCTTTTCGAGCAATGCCTTTTTAAATTTAGGAATAGCACGAGAAATATCTAACCAGCCTGATGAGCGGATAGAGTTCCAATCTGCCAATTGATAATAAACACTGCCTGGCGTTGGTATTGATAATGGATAAATAAAATTAGTGCCTTTTTTTTGTAATAAAAAAGATGCTGGATCATAATAAGGATCTAACACAGGAAGCGATTTAGTTAATTTATCAGTTGCTTTACCAACTGGGAAATTAGCATTGATATAGCATGTATCAATTGATCCGGTTGTTGTGTTTTGTTTCGACCAACGGCAATGCTCGGCAGGTTGAATACATATTTGAATAATTTTTTTTCTATCAGTCGATAAAATTACTTCGGGAAATACATTGAAAAACCAATATAAATCTTTAGCACCTTCATAAATATAACGGTTGATATTAGTTCGACGCAACCAATCTTCAATTTCTTTATTGAGCGCATCGGGTAAAGGCTCTAACGTTTCTGTACCATCACCGCCTTTTACTAGCTTACCATAAATTAAACCACTCGAATAAAGCAAACGAGCCTTTTCATCTAATAGATTTGGTAATTCAGGATCCTGCCTAACGTCGGCAATTACAAGTTGTGGAAAATCATTTTGCGCGCCCCATAAAGCCATTATATCAGAATCAAACGATTTAATAGAAGGCATGGTTGGACGAACAACTGTTTTAAAATCAGTTACAACGGCGCCCATACTTGGCAAATAATAAGCTGAAAAATCATCAGCTGGGATTACACTTTTCATATAAAAACTGACTGATGATTAACTTCTAAAATTAAATGGGCGTGCACTGGATATGGATGGCCACGATCCTGAGAAACTGATAACATATCTTGCTTTGACAGATTAAACTTAGCGCCCATGCGGTGGGCTCTTGGTAGTTCGATAATATCTCCGCCTGTTTTTTTATCCTTATTAAAAGAAATAAATTTGATTTGGAAAGATTGTCGCTTATCCTCAGTAATATCTAAAGCATCTATCAATGAAATTGCCATGACACTAAAGTCGCTATACGCTCGTTCAGATTAAAGGACATAAAAAAACCGCCAGTTGGCAGTCGTATCAAATATTCTATCAGTAGTTTTTTGCTACTTTTTTGAATAAAAAAGTAGTTCGGGTGCGCCAATACATGGCAATGATTAGCCATGTATAAGCAATGGTAGTACGTTTTGCGGTGTTATTTATGAATTTATGATAAACATATCCATAATATTTAAGGCTGTGTAATAAACGTTTACTTCGTTTCTGCCTTTACCTGCGGTTAGTTTCAGCCTGTAATATTTATAATCTCTTTCATTAAAGATATGGCTTAAGCCTCTTTGTTCTAAAAATTCTAATACATAATTTTTCATTATATTTGTCTTGCTAATAAATTAAGTTTAACCGTTTATTTGATTAGTAATGAAAGCCCCAAATGTCTACTAGCAAATGGGGCTTTTGCTTTAAGGTTTAAATCTCAAAGGCTTCGATTTCTTTTTCCACAATTATTAATTGTTCCGTTATTCTCATCCGTGAAATTTTAACCATTTCTTGAATGACAATAGGATTTGATACTGTCAAATCTGTATCATATCCACACTTTAAAACAAGTTTACAGTTTGAAAAATCATTTTTCATGCCGTCAAACTTTTCTAAGTTGGCTTTACACTCCTTTAAATACTCATACTTTCCGTTGATAGAATCAAAGCTCATAATTTTATCGAGCTTTTCCGATATCGAAAGTTTTTTCTTAACGACAATTAAAGATTGATTTTCGATTTTTAAATTTTCGGGAGTTTCTTTAGAAACTGCAACCTCTTTTTTTTCTTGTGTTTTCATTTTACCGTTTATTTTAATTGATTATGTTTAAAGATACCAATAAACAAAGGGCTTAACAAATATTTTACTATAAATCTTTGCTATAAAACGTAGCATTTACAGGGGTTTCGGAGGTTTGCGCCTAAAAAAACATTTAACTATTTCGCATTAAATAATTTAAGTGCTAAAAAGCTTTTATTTTTAGCACTTAAAAAAAGCAAAACCCCGCAGCGCCCTATGGAAATTTTGGAAATTTTCGGCGCATTTTTTTACGTTATATGCCAAGACCATTGATAGCAGGGCATCCGCAAGCATACGTCCACAACAACCAATGATATAAGGACGTGTGTGCGTATGCGCTGAAAGCCTTATGAATAAGGCAACGACAAGCCTCTCGAGAGCCTTATATATAGGGGCATTCAAGGGGTTTAATTCCATTAAAAAACTATGATAAATGAGAGGCAGTCCTTAGGTATACTCTACCTGTATAGGTAGTCCTTAAGTATACTCTACCTGTAAAGGTAGTCCTTAGGTAGCGTTAGGGATTGAAGCGTATACCATGTATAGCATAAAGCCCGACCAAAGGTAACGCCCAATTAGAACACATAGCCAGCACTACCCAGCCTGCTCTTAAACTTAAAGAACCCCAGTGTATCCATTGCATCACTATAGTGTGTTGCTTCTTCCTGCTTCTGCCCTTCTCGCCTCTCTGGTCGCTTATCCTTCTCTATACCATCCTTACCCTCTAATGCTCCTGCTTGTTGTATAGATACTATTAAGAAGCTACAGTTATTCTTGTTATATCTGAACACTGGTAGCCTACTACTACCATCCTCTCGGTGAGCAATGGACCAGAACAAGAACTTAGTTTTATGTGATGGTGCTTGCCCATGATAGATTCTATTCACTGTCCACCCACGCGCCTGCAATGCCTTAGTCATCTCATCAGCAAAGGAGGTAGTACGTGCCGCATCCTTATACACGGCAGTATGATCATAGTGGAAGTTCGCATACTTACGGCTCTTAGTCTCATAGTAATCACAGAACTTAGTAGCTAAGTCGTGCAGTGTCATAGGTGATAGTACGTGAAAGGCACTTATAAAACGATACTCATCTCCAATAGGTGCAGGTTGTCCACATACCATTGTATTGATACGCGCACCCCAATCACAGGCAAAGTCAATAGCTAAGTCATCTCTATGGTCGGAGTCCGACTTACAGGTTTCACGCCTTAGTTCCTTCACATCGTAATTAAGCCCAAACAAATAGTTGGTATTAGTGGCATCATAGCAATGCTTGGCTTCTGAGAAGTTAGGGTAAAATCCATTTTCAACATGCCCAGGACGTAAGCATAAAATCTCAGCATTGTACTGCATCGTTGTCATTAGCCGCATACAGGTTTTAAAAAACTCTTCTCCTAAATTATGCTGATTTAAAAATGAGGTTGCAATTATGTGCAAACATTTATCGGGATCTAATTTGGCCGCATCTGCTAATTCCGAAAACCATCTTCCTGATTGCGTTAAGGCTGTTGAGCCTGCAAATAAAATAGCATGGTGCAACCAATGATTTCTAAAGCGATCAATATTACCACGGTTAGCGGCTAATACGTTATTAGATAAACGA
>JACMOW010000259.1 GCA_014377775.1 Pedobacter sp.
CCAAGGCAGATTCTGTCTCGTTTGCTTTTTTATTAAAATAGCGGGTTAATAATCCTTTAAACTTAAGCTCTTGCATAAAACGTGTTCTGCATATATGTCGTAGCAAACGCGTTTTAGTACTTATAATTTAAGTTAAACTTGTGTTATCTATTTGTTAAGGATAGAGATTAAAATAGCCAAGTAGGTTAAGTGTTTTTCTGGATGCTTCTCTAAAATCACTTGTTTTAATCGACGTATTACTTCTGATAGGTAGTTTTTTACTGTTTGATCTGCCAAACCAAGGCGACTGGCAATTTCCTTTAATGGTACATTGTCACAACGTAACTCGTATATCTTTTTAAGTGTCTCGGGCATCAGGTTTATCGCCTCTTCTAAAATATTTTCTAGTTCAATGTAATCTTTTACATCGGTAACAGAATTTTCTAAAATATTAATTCTTTCTGTAGCCTCCACTAATCGTTGTTCGTTAATCTTTAAAGAGCGGAAATAACTCACCACCCTAAACTTTAGGGCACCAAATAAATAATTTTCTAGCGTGGTATTAATAACTAGTGTTTCTCGCTTATTCCATAAACTGATTAATAATTCCTGAACCAGATCTTTCGCATCATCACTACTGTTTAGCCTAGCAAAAGCAGTTTTATAAAGTTTATCCCAATAGCGGTCAAAAAGCAAATCAAATGCTGCAGACTCTCCCTTTTGGATATCCATCAATAAATCTTGATCCGAAATTAAAATTGCCCTCATGCGATTCACAAAAATAATCATCCCATGTTAAGCCAATTTTAAGTTTTGATGTTTTTACGAATCCCAAAAAATTTGCAAAAAAAACTCCCCTCCGTATTAAGAAGGGGAGTTAAATATAAATCAATCACAATTTAATCATTTCTGCTCGGCCTGTTGCTTGGTGTAGATGAATTGCTGCTTCCTTCAGAAGAACGTGATGGCGCAGAACGCTCAACACTTCTTGGCTGACTTTGTGGCTCGCTTCTTTCTACCCTACTTGGCCTGCTAGTTGGCTCTGGTCTAGAAGCAGGTTGCTGACTTCTAGTTGGCTCTGGCCTGTTACTCCTATTATTATCCACTGGTTGATTATTTGATGGAATGCTAGAACGGTCATTATTTGGCGTAGCATCTGGACGAACAACATTGTTATCACTACTTCTTGTTGGTCTGCCAGTAGTAGCATCCGGACGAGAAATCGTTCCATTATCTCTATCGTTTACACCTGGCCTGGTAGAATTATTACTATCTCCACTTCTATAATTTGGAGTAGAACTATCTGTTCTACTAGGTCTAGAAGTATTACTAGCAATTGTTCTTGGTGCATCATTCTTAGCATCTCTCGTTACATCCGGACGGTAAATATTTACTGTTCCTCTATCCACACTTGATGCTCCTGGACGCACATTATCAGCAGTTCTATAAATTGGAACATCCTGTCTGGTTGCCCTTCTTACCTCATCTGGTCTTGGGCCAGTATAATATCTTACATTTCTGTTTGTATAAATATTATTGATAATGGTTGTGTTTTGAACTATATATACATTTCGTCTTGGCTCCCAATATCTACTGTAAGATGGATAATAAATACATCTTTGAGGGACAAAAACCCAATAGTTATCAGGCACATAATACCTTCTACCTAAATTTATATTGATGCTAATCCTAGGTGCCAAGGGTGCCCAACCATAATATCCACCACCGCTTCTCCAATTTACCCAAGCTGGTCCCCATTCTGTATCTGGTGCCCAAACCCAACCATCATAATCGTCGTAAAACCAACGCCCGTAATGGAAAGGAGCCCAACCCCAATCATAATTAGAAACCCAAGTATTTCCATATTCTGTCATTACCCAGTGTCCGTTTGTGTAATAAGGTTTAAAATCCCTACCTACATTTGGGCGCCAAACATAACCATAATCAGGATTATTTACCCAATCTCCATAAGGAGCCATTTCATCGTAAAAAACCTGAAGAGAAATTCCTCGATTTGGTTTAGCCTCAACTTTGTTAAAACCTAAGCCCAGCAATAATATCATTATTCCTAAGGCTGTTGTTAATTTTTTTATGCTCCAATTCATAATGTTTAATATTTAAATTTTAGCTATGATTAATAAACGCTTCAATTTTTAAAACTATATGTATCATATATTTTATGACAATCATTTAGCAGAATCATATTTGGATTCTGTTTTGAGTTATAATTTTAAATACTGATATAAGAACTTAACACCTTTTAAAATAGATGTTATAATATTAAGACGATTAGTTGTTTCAAAAGGTGTCAGTTATTAAAGTATTATTTTTTTGGGCGTTTTTACAGGCTTTTCGCTGTATCTTTTTTTACTATTATCATATTGGTTAATAGCAAAAAAAGGAATCCTTAACGCAAAACCTATATAGAGAAAATTATTTTTCCTGCTTAAAGAAACTCTTGAACTTTATATTAAATCAAATCCCTCTTAAAACCTTCGATACAAGTATAATAAACCGATGACTTATTAAATCTATTACATTTACTAATCAACTAATAGAGTTATTAAAAATGAAATGGTTTAATTTGTAACATGGTAAAAGGCACTTTATATCTTATTCCCGTTGTTATGGCAGACGGAGCAGAAGCAAAATCTTTAACTCCGTTTCTAAGCGAAACCATTAATCAAATCAAAGAATATATTGTTGAAAATGAGAAAACCGCAAGACGATGTTTAAAATTTGCAGGTTTACAAACTCCGCAAAGCGAGTTGATTATCCATGATTATGGTAAACACGAACGCGGCTTTAGTTTAAAACCTTATTTTGAAGGTTTAGAAAAAGGCCAAAACG
>JACMOW010000260.1 GCA_014377775.1 Pedobacter sp.
GCATTTCTATGTGCCGGTCTTTTTGCTTTGGTTACACAAGGCCAGGTAAAGGGCAAAGTAACTGATGCAAAAGATGGCTCCCCAATTGCGGGTGCTACTATTAATGTAAAAGGAAAAAGAACCAATACCATTTCAAATGCCGATGGTACGTTTGAATTAAAAGCAGATCAAGGGACCTCCTTGGAAATTTCTTATGTGGGCTTTAATTCTCAGATTATAAAAGGTAGCAACAACACAGAAGTAAAACTAACACAGGATGCTAAGTCTCTGTCAGAAATAGTTGTAACAGGTGTAGGTGTTGCAACATCAAAGAAAAAATTGGCCTTTGCCGTAGAATCAGTAAATATTACCAACCAGGTAAAAGTTGCCACCGGAGATGTTGGACAACAGTTGGTAGGACAAATAGCAGGGGCTCAGATCAGCAGTACGAACGGCTCGCCCGGCGCTCGTTTAAATATTCTTCTTAGAGGTATTAATACTATACAGGGCGGCACAAGCCCAATTATTTTAGTAGATGGTATTGAGGTGAAAGGTACCAGCCTTAATTCATTAGATGTAAATGCATACGATAGAGTTGAAGTTGTTCAGGGTGCTGCAGCAGCTACGATGTACGGTTCGCAAGGGGCTAATGGTGTTATACAACTCTTTACAAAAAGAGGTAAAACCGGCAAACCTTTAATAGAAATAAGCAGTAGTGTTACCTCAAATGAACTATTGAATATAGGGGGAGTAAGCAAATCAAAATTCCATGCTTTTGTTACCAATGCAAATAACGAAGTTATTTCCGGAGGTGGTATTCCATTAACTTTGGATCCCAATACGCTTTCATACAGCTCCAATGTTCAATATAATGCCTTAAGCCCTACCAGTTATGCAAACAAGGCTTATGATAAAAACTTATTGTTTTATGATCATTACAAAATGTTCTTACAAAAGGGTTATGCATTTAATAACTCTGTGACTATTTCCGGTAGTAAAGAAAAAAGCGATTATTTAATTTCCGTTTCCAATAATAAACAAAACTCAAACTTTAAGGGAAATGGAGATTATCAAAGATCCAATCTTACATCCAACCTTGGAGTGGAGTTGGCAAAAAATTTAAAATTGAGAAGTAGCAGCCAGATAATTTACACAAAAAATACCCTTAATGATGCTACGGGCAGAGGGATCTTTTTTTCGTTAAATAATACAAGGCCTTTTGCTAATTATGATCAGAAAGATAAAGATGGAAATTACGGGCACTTCTTCGGTGGTGCTGCCGGCGTAAATGCTGAAAATCCAAATTTTATTAACCAGTATTCTAGCACTTTGGATAATAAAGTAGATGTTGTACAGAATTTTAATTTGAATTATAAATTACCTAGGTTTTTGGAACTCGATGCTAAGTATGGCATAAATTTTCAGCAGGATTATATCATGTACAGATATGAAAACCAGGAGCTAAATCAAAATGCGGTGGCTCAAAATTATTTCATTGGAAATAATAATCAGTCTTTTAATTCTAATGGCAGTAATTCAGGAGAAATAGATAATATCAATGAAAGAACTGTATTTCAGAATTTTCTTGGTACCGCAACCGTAAGAACAGATTTTGAAAAGGATTTCAACCTAAAAATACCTATTAAAACAAGTACTCAGTTTTCTTATGATTACAGAAAAAACAATTTTAAAAGATTATACTCTTATGGTTTTGATGCACCAATTTTTACCCCTTGGAATGCAAACCAGGCTGGTACATTTAAAACTTTAAGAGATTATACAGAACCACTTATAACTTATGGTGTATTGGTTAACCAAAGATTTGAATATAGTGATATTGGTGGTTTATCTGCAGGTTTAAGAAGTGATTTTTCATCTGCTTCTTACCGATTGGGAGCCAAAGCTCAAAACTTTCCAAGGGGAGATGCTTATGTTAATATTTCTAATTTCAATTTTTGGAAGAACGCCCGATTCAATGATCATTTTAATTATTTTAAAATAAGAGCGGCTTATGGTGAAGCGGGTATTCAACCTGGTGCTTTCCAGCGTTTTCCGGTTTTAGGATCTGCAAATTTGGGGACAGCTAATGTGTTTACTTTCCCTGTTAGAAATCCAAATGTTGATATTCAAATTGAAAAAAGTACAGAAACGGAGTTTGGAACTGATCTTGGATTCAAATTATTAAATGGCAATTGGTTAAAAAATGCATCCATCTCCGCTACATATTGGAAAAGAGAAACAAATAATGCTATCTACGATGTAGATGTTGCACCGTCATTGGGTATTGGTACGAAAGTACAAAATGCATACGGCCTAAAATCAAATGGATTACAAGCTTCTTTAAATTTAGGGATCCTGGAATCCAAGAAGTTTAATTGGGAAATGACCGTCAATTTTTCAAAACAAACCTCTAAAATATCATCTGTAACCGGTAGTGAAGTTATAATCACTTCGGCAGCAGGTAGTACAAACTATGTTTTACGTGCAGGAGAAAAAATTGGTCAACTCTATGGTTTTCTTATTTTAAAATCCCTTGACCAAGTGGATCCTACAACCGGGCTGCCTTTTATTGCAAAAGCAAATCAGGGTAATTATGAAGTTGCAAGCAACGGTTATGTGGTAGATAAATTAACCAAGCGTCCGGTAAATTCACCCAAACAATATGCTTTTGGCGATCCAAATCCTAAGTTTAACATGAGTTTTATCAACAATATTTCCTTTAAAAACTTTGTAACATTTAATATGCAGTGGGATTGGGTTTATGGCAGTCATTTATACAACCAAACCAAGAGCTGGATGTACCGAGATGGTATTAGCAGTAATTATGCTAATCCTATTACAATAGATGGTCAAACGCAGGCTTATACTGCTTTTTACAGAGGTATTTACCAGGCAGGTGCAAATAACGGAACCAAAGATTATTTCTATGAAAACTCATCTTTCATCCGTTTGAGAAATATTGCTGCTGCTTTTGATTTGGCAAGGTATACCAAATTAGCTTTTTTCCAAAAAGCGCAGTTAGTAGTATCAGGGCGTAATTTATTTACCAAAACCAAGTACACCGGTTACGATCCTGAAATAAGTTCAGGTTCATCCAACTCTTCCTTTGATCGTGGTGTAGATCACAACACCATTCCAAACACCAAGTCATATACCATTGGTTTAAACATTGCTCTTTAAAATAAAAATCGAATTAAAATGAAAATATTAAAAATAAGTTTTCTTGCACTGATCCTTTTTACAGGCTGCAAAAAACAATTAGACATAAAGAATACCAATGAACCAAGTCCGAATGGTGCTGCAACAGAAGCGGGCGTAATTTCTTTATCAACCGGTGCTATTTACCGCAATGGATTTTTCGATTTAAAATACAGTGATGGTGTTTATGGTAGATTTTGGGCAGGTGCTACCGGCTTTCATGAAATGATGGGAGACATTATCGGAGTAGAGGCGGCAAATGCTTATATCAATCAAATTGGCTGTCCAAATAAAGTAACCCTAGATAATAATTCTGTGTTATTAAACCCAAGTGCGGTTAATACACAATATGCCCTTTTAAGAAGTGTAAATGTAAATGCACAATCAGGCAGTAACCCTTCATTTTATGAGTGGGCCTACATGTATAACATGATTGTAGCAGCAAATACAGTATTAGATTTATCGGGTAAAGCAGCTTACAGTGGTGCAGATGCAGCTTCTAAAAAAGCTACTGTAAATGCATGGGCTTATTGGTGGAAAGGTTATGCTTATGCAAGGATAGGATCAATTTATTACGCCGGCATAAAACAAAATGCTACGTTTAGTGATCAGAGTACCAATGGAAATTATTTAAGTAAAGAAGCAATTATAGCAGAATCAAATACCAATTTCGATGCTTGTGATGCTGCACTGTCTTCTGTTACAAGCACCACAGCTTATACTGCTGTTCTGGGTCAGATAATTCCTGCTTTTTTACAAACAGGAAAAGGGGGCGTATTTACTGTTGCTAACTTTAAAAGGAATATTAATACAATGAAGGCCCGAAACATTCTTGTTAATACCTTGGCCAGTGCAATGACTACAGCTCAATGGACGAGTATATTAAATCTTACTATGAATGGTATTCAAGCCGGTGATATTATTTTTACAGGCCGTACAAATCCCAATGGCGATTTTTTAGGAACTACCATTGCTGATAAGGTTTCTTCATCCGCAACTTCCACCGCTACTTACAAACTAAGTGAGCGCTTTGTGCAGGAATTTAAAGCGGGTGACAAGCGTTTTACAAATAATATAAGAACATTAAATCCAGGAATTGGTATTTTTAACCAGGACAGAGGGAATTCATTTAATACCCGCTATACTTTATTTGATGGAGGTAAGGGTTTGGCAGGAGTAATCGTTTATTCAAATACCACATCAGGTGCAAATGAAATTACACTTTGTGGTACATACGAAGAGAATGAACTAATGAAAGCAGAAGCTACAATGAATATTGGAGGTTATTCTACTTCAAGTATCACTGCTGCTATGGCATTAATAGATAATGTAAGAAATTACCAAGGTGCAGGCTTAGGCACAACTTCCGCTGCCTCTTCAGCAGAAGCAAAAGAAGAGTTGCGCAGGGAAAGACGTGTTGCACTTGCATTTAAAGGCTTGTCTTTTTACGATGCACGCAGATGGGATATTATTGATCCTTCAAAATCTCGTACAGGTGCAGTAGTATTGGCCGGTACTGCAGGAGTGTTAAATACAAACGCAACAATAAACTATGGTTTTTTAGATTATTGGGATGTACCCGATAATGAACTTGCATACAACCCTGCAGCTGCAGGAAGTGCACCCATAAAAAA
>JACMOW010000261.1 GCA_014377775.1 Pedobacter sp.
AATGAACATAAGTTAGTTGTTTATTCGCATTGATGTTAAAGGTATTGGTTATCCATGCCTGTAAGCTGTTCAGCGATTTGCCAATCTGTTCCTGGAACTGGGGCCAATCGCTGGCAAGGTTAGAAATTTGCGAGCCGATGAAGTATATGATCAGTCCAATTATTGCTAACATAAAAAGTACGGCAAGCATAGACGCTGCGCTGCGCGGTAATTTTACTTTATGTTCCAAAAAAGTAGCAAGGGGCAAAAGCAAAATGGAAAACAGGCAAGAAAATATCAAAGGAGAAAGAATGTCCTTTGCCAAAATGGTGACATAACAAATTGAGATCAGACTAAATAACGCCGCAGCCAACTTAAAAATGAATGGTATTTCCTTTAATTGTTTAAGTTCCATTTTGATTGATGTAATTGGTGTTGATAATTGAAGATACAGGTTAAAAAAGGATTTTTAGAAAAATAGCTGCTAAAAAAAGAGACCCGTTAAATTCAAGCAGATCTCCTTGTCATACATTTGGGGAGTGGGCTATATGATATGCTCTCCTCCGATAGACCGCAAGGTTAAAATAAGGAGAACTCTACTCTACTCTTCTATTTTGCTGACGGCCTATTTCTGTTTTGTTAAATGCAATTGGTTGGTTTGAACCATTCCCGGTTGCATTAATTACTGATGGATTAGCACCTTGTGCTACTAAGCAGGCTTTTACAGATTCTGCTCTGTCTTTTGACAAACCTAAGTTTGAAGCCATTTAGCCGGTATTAATATTATAAAAAATATAGGCCACTTATAAAAAATGAAAAATTATTTATAAGATCCTTGAGGGCTGTAACAGTGTCAATTTCCGATAGTAGAAGTAATATCTATTATGTTGCACCAAACACTAATAATAACATATAGAAGATAAATCAAGTAATTGCAAACTGATAATACCCGGAGAGCTCAAAGAAATTCAAATTAAAAATGTCCCTAAATAATTTGGGAATATTGTTCAATTAAAATATATCCTGCTTCGATGATCTTACACACTTACTTATTTACTCTTTGCCAGTTCTTGACCTTTAGAGTACTTGTAAAGCCTTAAACTAATGGTTTAGAGATAATTTTGTGTAGATTTATTATTCTACGATACCTACCATTAAATCTTAATTAATTGAGCAAGAGCAAAGACAGTCCGAAAATAAGTAAAATCCCAACTACACCAACAGATCCTTTAGAAGTTGAGCGTGCGGGCCTTACCAAATCTACTAATGCCTTCCCAGTAGTAGGTATAGGTGCTTCTGCAGGCGGTTTGGACGCATTTAAGAAATTATTGAAAGCCATTCCCGAATTTTCAGGAATGGCGTATGTACTGGTTCAGCATTTACACCCCGACCATAATAGCATGTTGCCAGACATATTGCAAAAGGTTACCAAAATTCCTGTGCTGGAAATATCAGACGACATTAAAGTACTGCCTGACCATATTTACATCATTCCCAGTAATAAAATGATGATCGCCAACGATGGCGTTTTACAGCTCACTCCGCGCACGACTAGTAAAAACGAACTAAACCTGCCCATTGACCTTTTCTTTACCTCGCTGGCAGAGGTGCATCAATCCCATTCCATAGGAGTGGTATTATCGGGTACAGCGTCTGATGGTACTAAAGGCTTAATCGCCATTAAGGAACATGGCGGAATTACATTTGCGCAGGATGAAGAATCAGCAGCTTATAACGGCATGCCGG
>JACMOW010000262.1 GCA_014377775.1 Pedobacter sp.
AAAACCCCTAACTAATTGTACTTTATACACTAAGGGTAATTTTTAATCAAAACCAAAATAAAATGAGTTTAATAATCGATGTTCATGCAAGGCAAATCCTCGATTCGAGGGGTAATCCAACAATAGAAGTAGAGGTAATTACAGAGAATGGCCATTTAGGTCGTGCAGCTGTTCCATCAGGAGCTAGCACTGGTCAACATGAGGCCGTTGAGCTTCGTGATGGTGATAAAAAAACCTACATGGGTAAAGGCGTTTTAAAAGCTGTAGAAAACGTAAATACTACTATTGCTAAGGCTTTGCAAGGTGTTGATGTTTTTGAACAAAATTTAATAGATCAATTAATGATCGACCTTGATGGTACGGAAAATAAAGGTAATTTAGGTGCAAATGCTATATTGGGTGTTTCATTGGCTGTTGCTAAGGCTGCTGCACAAGAAAGCAGACAGCCACTGTACCGTTACATTGGCGGTGTAAATGCAAATACTCTCCCTATCCCAATGATGAACATCATTAATGGAGGATCGCACTCTGATGCACCTATTGCTTTCCAAGAGTTTATGATTATGCCCGTTGGCGCCCCTTCTTTTTCGGAGGCATTACGCTGGGGAACTGAGGTTTTTCATAACCTAAAAGCAATTTTACATGATAGAGGCTTATCAACTGCTGTTGGTGATGAAGGTGGCTTTGCTCCTACTTTTGACAGCACAGAGGATGCGATTGAAACTGTTTTAAAGGCAATTGAAAAAGCTGGATATAAGCCAGGATCGGAAATTTGTTTAGCTTTAGATTGCGCTGCTTCTGAATTTTATAAAGATGGAAAATACGATTATACTAAATTTGAAGGTGATAAAGGCGCGATACGTTCAAGCGATGAACAAGCTCAATATTTAGCAGACTTATCTGTAAAATACCCGATCATTTCTATTGAAGATGGTATGGACGAAAATGATTGGACTGGATGGAAAACATTAACCGATAAAATAGGTGATAAAGTTCAATTGGTTGGCGATGATTTATTTGTAACTAATGTTAAACGTTTACAAACAGGAATTGATACCCATACTGCGAATTCAATTTTAGTAAAAGTGAATCAAATTGGTTCATTAACTGAAACGATCAACGCAGTTAGTTTGGCGCAAACAAATGGTTATACTTCAGTAATGAGTCATCGTAGCGGGGAAACTGAAGATACTACCATTGCAGATCTAGCGGTTGCATTAAACTGCGGCCAAATTAAAACTGGATCGGCCTCACGTTCAGATAGAATTGCAAAATACAATCAATTGTTGCGAATTGAAGAAGAACTAGGAAATGCTGCCCGTTTTATCGGGAAGAATTTTAAATATGCTAAAAAATAGTTGATTGTTAACAAGTTGAAAAACTTATTTGTAAAACATCAAACACTTTAACAAACTTTAGAAGTTTGTTAAAGTGTTTGATGTTTTTTTATTTAATGCTATATTTGTATATCCATTATGAACCGTCTATGATGGTAAGCTACATCTTACCATAAAAAATAAAAATAAACAGATGAAACATTTATTTAACTTATTAAAGAATAAATATTTTTTAGCAATCATTATTTTTGCGGTATGGATGTTGTTTTTTGACAAGAACGATATGATTTCACAATACGGTTACAGTACAAAAGTAAGCAAGTTAAAGCAAGATAAAGATTTCTATCTGAAACAAACAGCTTCTGTTAAAAAAGACCTTAACGAATTAGATAGCAATTTAAACATGGTAGAAAAATTTGCTCGTGAAAGGTATTTTATGAAAAAAGATAACGAAGATGTTTTTGTGATTGTAAAAAAATAATTTACGAATGAAGCGAATCTTACTCCTTTCGTTGTTTATCCTGCTCACACTATCAACTGCCTTTTCTCAAGAGTTACCGAATTTAAAGCACGTTAAACTAAGAAAAAAAGCACATTTTAGAGATATTAATCCTTTGGTGCTGAAGGTAACCGAATATCTATTTGCAACTCCTGTAAACCATAAAAATGCTTCAAGAAAAGAGGCTGGGCAATTCTTAATTAAATGGATGAACGACACCCCATTTGATACTTTTATCTTAGAAGAGAAAGAAACCAATTTTTTTAATACTGATACTGAATTAATGTTGATGTATATGGCTGGACTTACTAAGTTTACCCTAGAGCACAGCTCAATCATCAACCAAAAAGAAAAAATTTTAGGCGCTATGCAGCTTGTGCTTCCATACCTCGACAAGCAGGAAAATAAAAAATCATGGTCTAAAGAGCTCTGGCAATTGGTAGATTCATATAAAAAAAATGAATTAGAAGGCTTTTTAAATAAGGAATTATATCCCTAATACCCAAACTTAGGTAGTGATAATTTATACTTTACCACTATAATTCTTAACGCAAAAATAAAAGCAATCGCAATAACTTTAGCCAAATCATCTTCAAGTTTAAAATACAATAAAACAAAATAAAATATACCCCCCAAAATACAAGCAGTTGCATAAATCTCTTTCCTAAAGATCAAGGGAATTGTATTTAATAAAGTATCCCGAATTACACCTCCAAAACAACCAGTAATTGTGCCTAATGCAACACATATACCCGGACTTAACCCAAAAACAATACCCTTTTGTACGCCAACCAATGTAAATAAGCCCAAACCTATCGAATCGAACAGAAAAAGCGTGACTTTAAACTTTTTGATATGGGTTTTAAAAAAAATGGTTAAAAGTGAGGTAACTAAAATCAGTAAACAATAATTTACATCTCTCATCCAAGCCACAGGAGTGTCTCCCAATAATAAATCTCTTACCGTACCTCCACCTATTGAAGTAACGAACGCAATAATTAATACGCCAAATGGATCCAACCTCCTTTGCATGGCGGCAAAAGAGCCTGAAATAGCAAAAGCGATGGTTCCTAAAATTTCAATTGCGTAGGTGGTTGTAATTTCCATTATACTTCTCCATTACGTTTTCTTAAAAACCACTCTACACTTAGCAACGCCATAATAATTGCAAATAACCATTTAAAACTAATGAGTTCCTCATATTTTCGATCTTCATAACTAACTGTTTTAATCTGCCCATTTTGAGCCAATTCGTCCATTATTTTTAAGAGCTTATCGGGCATAAACATTTTTCCACCATTTTGTTGGGACATGGTATAAAGTAACTGATGGTTAGCCGTAGTTTGTTGAAATTCAGTTATCAATGCATTTACATAGAATGAACCTTTAGCGGTATATTTTTGATTACCCCAAGTAGTGGAAGCTGTATAAGAATAATCACCCTCAGCTAATGATCCAGCGTCCAAACGATAAATATTACCCGATTTGGAAAAATTATAGTTAAACAGCTTCCCATTTTCAGGTTTTATCTGCACCACAACATCTGCACTATTTATAGGCTCATAAGCATCATTATATAAGGTTGCATTTAAGATAACGTGCTCATCCTCGTCGAATGTTGTTTTATTAGTGTAAACCTTAAATTTTCTTTTATCGTCCTTTGCCGAAAGATATTGGATTGTTTTAGATACCAATTCGTTTATCAACGGTAAACTTTGAATGCTTTTTGCTTCTTCAAGTTTCCATTTCCAAATCCCTTCTCCCAATAAAAATCCCATTTTTCTTCCCTCATCACTCATAAAAAACCACAGGGGAGATTGAGTATTAACCCTGCCTATCTTCTGATTTAAAATAGCGGTATAATTTCCATTGATACTTAAATTACCAAAAGGCGATTGCAGAGGGTCGTAATTTACAAGTTGTTTAATCGCATTTGGATCGATTGTAAACAACGTAAAATTAGATGCTTCCAATGGAAATATTTCTTGTATTGCGCCATTCGCTCTATTTAATTTAACTGATGATTGGAGTACATTAAAGCCATTGATATTACTTTGGGCGCCTAAAATATACCAAAATGGCATTTTAGAAACCTTTAATTTATTCACAAAATCCTGACTATCAATAGATTGATCTGGAAATTGGTAAAGTATAGCTAGGCTAAACGTATTTAAATCAACCGTATTAAGGTTGTCGCTTAGTACCATTGTAACTTCATAATGCTTATTTAGTTCAATGGCTTGCTTTAAGGTCGCAATATCTGGATGAGCGCTGGGCGAAACTAGCAATATCTTTTGCCTCCCATCAATAACCTCCACAAAAATCGTTTGTTTGTTATTTTTTGTGGTGATTTCGTTTTTTAAACTGGAAACATTGATGGTATATTTTTG
>JACMOW010000263.1 GCA_014377775.1 Pedobacter sp.
GGTTTTATTTAATAAATCAAAATTATGTTAGCTCCCAAAAGCAATGCAAAAAGAATAATAGTGTGGATAGGAGGAATTTTAGCCTTTCTAATTGTACTAATTGGAGTAGCCGCGATCTATCTTAGTTCGCAATGGAAACCTTTACTCACCGGAAAAATTAAGGAAGGTGTTTACACGGCATCCAATCACCTTTATCAAATCGATTTTAAGGATATTCATTTAAATTTATTAACTGGAACTGTCGTGTTAGATAGTTTAAAGTTAATTCCTGATACCAATGTATTTAATCAGCTAAAAGCCAAGAGAAAAGCACCCAGTCACTTATTTAGCATTAAAGTTGCCTTTTTAAAACTGAGCAGGATAAAAATATTATCTGCATATTTTGATAAAAGAATTACTTTAAACTCAATTATACTCACCAAACCATCCATAAATATGGTTTATTATAGAGTTCCAAAAAGAGTGGATACGCTTAATGATGAACAAACCCTTTATCAGCAAATATCAAAGTCGCTCAAATCCATTCGTGTTGGAAGTATTAAAATAGTTGATGCTGATTTCGATTATTTTAGCGGAGTTAAAAAATTAAACTCGGTACAACATTTAAACGTTAATGTTAAGGATGTTTTAATTGATTCGCTATCGCAGTACGATACTACTCGTGTATTACATTCAAAAAATATTGGGTTTGAATTAAATGGCTATCGATCTATCACTAAAGATAAGATGTATACCCTCAAAATAGACTCGGTAAATGGATCTATTAATAGTAGAACGCTAAAAATAAAGGGCTTAAAATTAATTCCAATGTATCCCGATTTAACCTTTAGCAGAAAATATTCGATGCAAAAGGATCGGTATGATCTAAATTTTTCAGCGATAGATATGATAGGTGTCGATTTTATTAAGCTGAATACGGAAGGTAGCCTATATGCAAAACATTTGAAAATTGGGCCTGCTAAAGTTGCTGTTTTCTTAAATCGAGAATTACCTCCTGCTAGTTTTAATAAGGGAAGAAATTATCCTCACAATGCCTTAAAAAGATTGCCAATAGAAACAATTGTAGATACCATAAGCTTAAACAAAGTTGACATTGCCTATACTGAATACAGCCCTAAAACTAAAGAAAGGGGTACATTAAAACTCGATAATTTAACTGGAAACTTTCTTAATATAACAAATGATTCATTGCGTTTAACTAAAAACAATCATGCAAAAGCGGATCTAAGCGTCTATATTTTTGGAACAGCCAGGATGGATGTAAAAATCGACTTTAATTTAACCGATGCGGCGGCCTCGTTTAGTTACAGCGGTACTGTTAGGCCTTTTAACATGAAAATTTTAAACTCGCTTTCGAAATCATTAGGAGAGGTAGAGATTGAGCATGGAAACGTAAAGCAGGTAAGTTTTAATATCAATGCAAACGAAAGTGGTTCAACAGGAAACGTTCGGTTTGCTTACTCCGATTTAAAAGTTAAGCTGTTAAAGGAGGGAGCAGATGGAAAGGCAGAAAAGAAGGGATTACTGTCATTTTTAGCCAATACCATTTTAATTAAGAATGACAATCCTTCAAAGGACGAGCCTTTAAGAACCGCCAATATTTCGATTAACAGGGCTCCTCAAGCATCGTTTTTTAATTTAATGTGGAAGAGTGTTTTTGTTGGAATTCGCGAAATTGTAGGCATTGGAGACATTCCGATGAAAGCGGCGCCAAAACCTGAAGCGAGCAAAAAAGAAATACGTAAAGAAAAACGCAAAGCACGAAGAGCAGCTCGCAGTTCACTCATTGGATGAGGAAAAAATAAAAACGTATATTGGGGCAACAAAAGAAACTTAAGTATATGAGCGAGCAACCTAAAAAGAAAATTAGACTTTTAAAATGGTTATTAGGTGCTTTTCTTTTTATTTCTTTAGGCCTAGCTAGCGCATCGTGGTACATCAGCATAAAGCTTAAACCTTATATTAGATCAGAAATTACCGAATTGGTAAATAAATCAACACATGGTTTATATCAAATCGAGTTCAGCACCATTCATACTAATTTTATTACTGGATCAGCCTCTATTAATGATGTAAAAATAACACCAGATACCAATGCTTTTAAACTCCTTATTGCGGCAAAAATGGCGCCCAACAATCTGTATTACATTGCCCTAAAAAAACTTTCTATTCAGCACTTTCACCCCTTAGGTATGTATTTTGATAAGGAAGCGAAAATCGATTTGTTATTGTTTGATAAGCCGAATGTAATTATGGTAAACAAACATTTTGAGTTTAACGAAAATCGTCCACCTAGACCACGAAAGTCACCATACGACTATATCGCTAAGCTTTTTAAATCGCTACGAATTGAAATAGTAGACTTTAAAGATGCCAATTTCAAATATGTAAATAACAATGGGAAAGTGCCCGAAGTTGATTCGGTTGCAAATCTTAATGTAACCTTAAAAGATTGGTTAATTGATGCCTATTCATCGGCCGATACGAGTCGCTTATATTTATTAAAAGACATTGTAATTAATGTAAATAACTACCGTTACGCCACGCCAGATAGTATGTATTACCTGAAAGCAAATCAGGTGGATTTTGCTGTTTCGAGCGGAAAATTAAATATTAAGCAATTTGAGCTTTTGCCAAGATTTAGCGAACCCAATTTTGCACACGATCGATTTACAATAAAACTCAATAATATTGGATTTGACGGTTTGAACCTGCCTGCCTATATTCAAAAGCAAGACCTAATTGCTAAACAAATGCACATTACAGACGGTAAAGTTTCTGTGTACAACAACAATAATTATCCAAAACGAAAAGTTGATAGAACTGGGAAATTTCCGCATCAATTGTTGCAGTTAATTAAAGCAAAGTTGAATATCAAGAAAATTAATCTAAACAACATTGATGTTAGCTTTGCAGCCTTTGATAGGGATAGTAAGCAAACGGGTAAGCTAACATTTGAAAAAACGAGTGGGGTAATTTCAAATGCGACGAATATGCCGAAAGAAAAGCTAGTTAACCCCTTAATGACGGCCAATTTACAAAGCTATATGATGGGGCAGGGAAAGTTGACGGTTAATTTCGCATTCGATTTAAACTCACCTAAAGGTGCATTTAGCTATAAAGGAGCTTTAACTAATTTGGATGGTAAAATCTTAAATAGAATTACAAAGCCATTGGGTATGGTGCAGGTAAATAGGGGGGAGATTAAAAAATTAGCTTTTGCAATTAAAGCAGACGAAAATGTTGCTCGTGGAAAAGTAGATTTTACTTATAACGATCTTTCGGTGGCCTTAATGAAAAAGGAAGAGGGAAAACAACGACTGGTAAGACAGGGATTAATTTCATTTTTAGCCAATAATTTGGTTATCTATTCAGATAATCCAAGTAAGGAAGGCAGGTTTACCTCGGCTACAATTAATTATAAACGAGAAATCACCGCTTCATTTTTCAACTATATTTGGAAAACACTATTTCAGGGTGTAAAATACAGTATCGGCGTTACGCCTCAAAAAGAGGCAGAAATTAAAGCACAAATTACCAAATTTGAGAAGATGAAAGAAGGCAGAGACGAGCGAAGGTTTAGGAGGCAGTTAAGGAAGAACAAAAGAAACTAAACCACCCAGTTCCAGCCAAACCGATCTTCAACCAGGCCATTACGAATATCGCTTAACTCTTTTGCAATACCTGTAGAAATTATGCGTGTGGTTGATTCGCTTAATTGATAAAGTTCACCATCGTAACCAATTTCTCCAATTTGAGTAACTGTAGCTGCGGTACCTACGGCAAATGCTTCGGTTAAGGTTCCATTTTTTGCACCTGCAATAATTTCGTTAACTGTTACTTTTCTTTCTTCAACTGTAATGCCTTTATTTTTTGCTAGTACGATGATGGTATCTCGCGTTACGCCATTTAAGATAGTTTCACCTACAGCTGGCGTAATTAACTTACCATCTAAAACAAACATTACATTGGCTGCGCCAGATTCTTCGATTAAAGTATGTGTGGCCGAGTCGGTCCAAATTAATTGATCAAACCCTTCTTTTTGAGCTTCAGCAAATGGATATAAAGAGCGAGCATAATTTCCTGCTGTTTTAGCATAGCCAACCCCGCCTTCATTTGCACGCGTATATTTAGTTTCTATTTTAACTTTTAATGCTTTGGTATAATATGGGCCCGTTGGTGATGCTAAAATTATGAATTTATAGGTTTCGCTAGGCTTTACACCTAATGATGATTCGGTTGCAAACATTACAGGTCTCAAATACAAAGCGTAGTTTTCTTGGGTAGGAACCCATCCTTTATCGATGCCAATTAACGCAGCAACACCCTGCATAAATACCTCTTCAGGTAAGACTGGCATAGACATGCGGTCAGCAGAAATGTTAAAACGTTCGAAATTTTTGTCGGCTCTAAACACACTTACTTCACCATTTGGTAATCGATACGCTTTCATTCCTTCAAAAATTGCTTGGCCGTAATGCAATGCAGAAATTGCCGGACTCATGGGTATAGGCCCATAAGGTAAAATTTGAAGATTTTTCCATTCACCGTCTTCAAAATCGGCCATAAACATGTGGTCGGTAAAAATTTTTCCGAAGGCAATGTCTTTAAACTCGGTTGATGCCAATCTGGGATTGCTATTCTCGGTAATCTTAACTTGTAAAGTATCTATCACGGCCTTAATATTAATAAAAGCCCGAAAGTACGAAAAAGCAGGCTTAAACCCAACTTATTTTTTTCAAAAGGCACCTCAGCTACCCTTTTTACAGTGTTTTTAATACACTAAGCACCCATCCTTTCCCCCATTCATCTAATTGCTGCTCCGTCCATAAAGAGGGATAAAATATTCTTTTTTGGAAGCGTGGAGGCAAATATTTTTGCCAGTTTGTTCCGCCAGTTGCAGCGATATCTGTCGGGTCGCGTTCTAAGTACCTAACTGCCGATTTGTAGTGCGAAAGTGGCCATTCTACGTTTACATATAGGTCTAGCTTTCTCAATTCGTCAGCCAGTTGACTAACATCTTCTCCTTTTTCTTCTAATTGAAGATATAGCACAGCGAAATTGGTGTGCTGGTTTTCTTTGGCAAGCGTTAAAAATTGAGCCGCATATTTTTTGATAAATTGCTTTAAGGTTAACGTTTGCTTGCCACTTGACAATTCTGTTGCGCCAAACTTCCAATAAATGTGTTCGAATTTTTCTTCAATACTGGCATCTTTTAATACACCGCGCTTACTTTTATCTACTAGCTGATTAAAATCTGTAGCATAAATTTCGATCATTCTATACTGCCCAGATTGAAAACCACTAGCCGGTAATAAAGACATTCTGAATTTCAAAAACTGATCTTTTTCCATCCCATTAACCATTACCTCAAAAGAAGTAATTAGGGCATTGAAATAAGCATTGATGCGTTTAATGCGTTCGGTGAAAAATTGAGCCGTTAAATTTTCGTGTGCGGTAATTTGTTTGCACTCATGTAGCGAAAGTTTAAAATACAACTCCGTAATTTGATGGTACATGATAAAAATTTCCTCGTCTGGAAACTGTGTTTTTGGACTTTGCAGGCTCAGTAAGGTATCTAAATGTATATAATCCCAATAGGTTAAAAAATCTGCATACAAAAGGCCATCTAAATAAGAAGCCATGTCTTGTCCCATCGCTTCATATTTCTCTTGAAGCTTATCGAGTTTATCTTTAATTTGTGGTGTAAAATCCATTTTATTCAAGTCATGTTTACTTTGACAATCTTTAAAGATTGTCAAAGTCATTAATTGTTCAATTAAAATTCAAAATAGAAGGTATAGTTTTGTTAGCTAAAAAAAACAAATAATTAAGAATAATTAACTGGGTCTAGCAATAATTAAACTTATACTAGAAATCCGTTTCCAGAAACTAAAGTTTTTTATTTTAATAAGAGTTGGATTGGCCATTATGGGGTTTGAATTGCAGATGCAATTTAAGGAAATTATACCACTTTGACAATCTTTAAAGATTGTCAAAGTTAGTGATGTGGAAATTAATATAAGCTTCCTTATCGCCAAACCACTGAATGATTTCTTGATGTAAACTACTTTCGTTTTCTAGAATTTGATTATATGAGCTCCATTTCCATTGTTTAAGGTCGGCTATTAACCCATGTTTTTGTGCATTTGAATGAATATAATAGATAAGATATATCAGATACTGATTGTTCTTTACACGTGCCCTCTTAAATGGGGTCTGAAACAATGTGCCGCATCTATCATGCTGTTTATTGAAGGATAAAGCATAACACTGGAAGAAGCGTCTAAACTGTTTGCTTATAATTTCATGTGCACTAATAGCGGGGCTAATTTTATTTGCAATTCTATAATTATCGAGGTTTTCGGAGGTTTTGATTAAAAAATGAAAATGATTTTCTAATAGACAATAGGTATATAACGTTAAGACATCGTCTAAATAAAAGTGAAATTTTTTTAGGAAAAAAAGGTTGTTCCCTTCATTTTTAAACATTAATTTTTTATCAATACTTCTGTTATAAATATGATAAAATTCACCTTCTTCGAATCGTGTATAATAGTGTTCCACTTTAGCCATGCCTCAATTTAAAGCTTTAAAGTGATAAGTTGTATAAACTATTTTTAATTACATATTCTGAATTAAAAAATTTTAATAGGTATTAATTTTATAACTTAAACGTAGTCTCGAATAAGCTGATAGTTAGGCACTTTGACAATCTTTAAAGATTGTCAAAGTCTAGTACAGCACCCTAAATTTAATAGTATTGTCTATTTTCTTTAATGATTTAAATAATTGCTTATCATATACTGCATTGATGTCGGTAATTGCATAACCAACCGTAGCATTGGTCATTAAAAATTGACCAACGATATTGATACTATGCTTGGCAAAGATGGTATTAATTTGCGCCATAATACCAGGCACATTTTTGTGGATGTGGATTAGGCGGTGCGATTTATCAATAGCCGGTAATTGTAAGTTAGGGAAATTACTGCTCATGTAAGTCGTTCCCTTATTCATAAAATCAATTACTCTTTTGGAGATGAAAGAAGCGCTACGGGGATTACTTTTCGGATCATCAAAAACAACAATGCCCATATCCGTACAGGTTTGAAACGAAAGCTTGTTTTTGGCGCTACCTAAATACCCAATTGTTTTTAATTTAACGGCTCTTTTAAGCAGCTGATCTTCAATTTTTTCACCGTCGGCCAATACTAGCATCCCTACATCGGCAACATATTTTTCCTCAAAAGAAGTTTTATGTCGTATAGAGAAACCATCCTTTTTAAGTAATGCAATGCTCTCTACAGCAACATCGCCAATTACCAAACACAAAATTCTATTCTTAGGATAAGATATTGCCCTGGGTAAATTATTTACGTATAAA
>JACMOW010000042.1 GCA_014377775.1 Pedobacter sp.
CTTACCTACAACGAAGAAACACACCTCCCAAGGTTACTCAATTCTATTGAAAAACTAGGTGCTAAAGTTTACATCTTAGATAGCGGAAGCACGGATGATACTTTAAAGATCGCTGCACAATTTAATATAGAAGTTAAAACAAATAAATTTGAAAACCACCCTAAACAATGGGATTTTGCCTTAAATCAATTTAAAATTGATACGGCTTGGACCATCGGACTTGATGCGGATCAAATGGTTTCATCCGAATTATTTGAAATGCTGCATAACTTTAACGATAAAGATTTTAATGGGATAAATGGTATTTATTTCAATAGAAAGAATTACTTTCAAGGCAGGTGGATTAAACACGGTGGTTATTTCCCCTTCTATCTCCTTAAAATGTTTAGAACAAGCATCGGCTATTCAGATTTGAACGAAAATATGGACCACCGGTTTATTGTTCCTGGAAAAACAGCAATCTGGAAGAAAGGATTTTTAGTTGAAGAAAATTTAAAAGAAAATGATATCCATTTTTGGATAGAAAAACATAAACGGTACAGCGACCGCGTTGCTGAAGAAGAATATGAGCGCTTAAAAGGTTTAAGATCACAAACTTTAACCCCAAATTTATTTGGAAACCCCGATGAACGAACTGCTTGGTTAAAAAGATTATGGTGGCAATTACCTTTAGGTTTACGCCCCTATTTGTATTTTAGCTATCGAATGTTGTTTAAACTTGGTATCTTAGATGGTGTAAAAGGAATACATTTTCACTACTTGCACGCACTTTGGTTTAGGAAATTAATCGACAAGAAAATTAAGCTCCTAAAAGAAAGTAATACCTAATATATTTTATCAAAATGAATAATTTATCTGCTAACGAAGCTAAAAAAAAAGCGAATAAAGTAGCCATACGATTTGTTGTACTACTGGTTGGATTATATTTTCTTTTCAGTCAGGGAAATTTATTCATGAACAGTGTAATGAGTGAGGGTAGTCGGTTTCATAACGCATATATCGCAGAACATTTCAATTATATACAATGGCTTAAATCTTCCTTGATTATTCTTGGCACTTGGATCATTAAACTTTTCGGATTTTATGCTATTCATAATGAAATGGATGTATTGGTTATCAATGGTCCTCATCTACGCATCAATTATTCGTGTGTAGGTTTGGGTGTAATGAGCTTCTTTACTGCTTTTGTAATCGCATTTCCAGCAAAACTAAAACCCAAGATTAAGCTATTCATCATCGGAACGATTATGATTTATATACTTAATGTACTTCGAATTGCTGGCTTAGGCGTGTTGCTTGGCTTTTTCCAATCGCAAAGAGATAATTTCACTTACCACCACGAAGTGTTTAACATTATCGTATACCTATGTATTTTTGCACTTCTTTATTTTTGGATTAAGAAAAATACAAAACAAATTAACTTTTAAATACAATGTATATATTAGGAATTAACGCCTACCATGGAGATTCTTCTGCCTGCATTTATCATGATGGTAATTTAATAGCCGCAACTGAAGAAGAACGCTTTCGTAGAATTAAACATTGGGCAGGCTTCCCAACACAAGCGATAGAATTTTGCTTAAAAGAAGCTCATATTTCTATTCAAGAAGTAGATTACATTGCCATTTCAAGAGACCCGAAAGCTAATTTTCAGAAAAAAGTAATTTCTGCCATCAAAAATAAATTGAGTATTTCGAACATCATTAGTCGTGTTAAAAACTTAAAAAAGGCATCCTCAATTGAAGATGAATTTGTTGCTCATTTTAAACTGGAAAAAGGCGCACTAAGAGCACAAATTATTAATGTAGAGCATCATAGAAGTCATTTAGCCAGCGCCTTTTTTGCTTCTCCTTTCGAAAAATCTGCATTAATTTCAATAGATGGAATGGGCGATTTTACGAGTACCATGACGGGTACGGGTACTAAAAATGAAATTACGGTAATGGATACCGTATCTTACCCACATTCTATCGGCATATTTTATACCACATTTACGCAATGGCTAGGTTTCCCTCATTATGGTGATGAATATAAGGTAATGGGACTTGCGCCTTATGGCAAACCAAAGTATACCGATAAGCTCAGAGACGTATTGTTATTTAAGGATAATGGACTTTTTGAACTCAACTTGGATTATTTTAATCACCCTAAAAAAGGGGTAAATATGGTTTGGGAAGGCGGTATCCCTGCTGTTGATCCTCTTTACACCGAAAAATTAATTGCAGCTTTTGGTGAAGTACGCAAGGCAGATGAAAAACTAAATGAATACCATTTTGATATGGCAGCCTCTGTACAAAGAATAACAGAAGAGCTCATCTTTCACATGCTTAATGCTTTACATCAAAAAACAGGGCTAGATTCTGTTTGTATTGCTGGCGGCGTAGCTCAAAATTCTGTAGCAAACGGGAAAATTTTACAAAATACACCCTTTAAAAAATTATATATTCCCCCTGCTGGGCACGATGCAGGTACGGCTATTGGAGCTGCACTTTGGGTTTATAATCAAGTATTAAAGCAGCCTCGAACAGCGCCTATGTTGCATGGTTATTTTGGCAGTAAGTTTAGTAACGATGAGATCGAAGCGATTTTAAAAGAGAGAAACATTGCGTATCGTAAAGTGGAAGATATTGATTTATATAACGAGGTTACAGATTGTTTAATCAATGGTGGTGTTGTGGGATGGTTTCAGGGTAGGGCCGAATTTGGTCCGCGAGCATTAGGCCATCGTTCTATCATTGCTGATCCGCGCAGAACAGATGCCAAAGAAATATTAAACACTAAAATTAAACGCCGTGAATCGTTTAGGCCTTTTGCGCCCTCTATTTTAATAGATCATGTGGCTGATTATTTTGAACGTGTGGATGATGTTCCTTTTATGGAAAAAGTTTTCCTCATTAAAGAAGAAAAAAGAACCGTTATTCCGGCAGTAACCCATGTTGATGGAACTGGAAGATTGCAAACTGTTGATGAAAAAGTTGAGCCTAGATATTATGCACTGATAAAAGCATTTTACGATAAAACCCAAGTGCCAATTTTACTAAATACCTCATTTAATGAGAATGAACCTATTGTAAATACGCCAGAGCAAGCTTTAGATTGTTTTTTACGAACACAAATGGATATGTTGGTGTTAGAAAATATAATCTTAACGAGGTAGCTTATTCCTCATTAATTGCTTTCCAAAGCATATCCTTTAATTCGGTTATGCCTTGTTGAGCAACAGATGATATAAATATAGCAGGAACTTTTGGGAGTTCCTTTTTCATTTCAGCCTTTAGCTCATCATCTAGCATATCAGATTTTGTGATGGCCAACAAATGAGGTTTTTGCATCAACTCTGAATTATATTGCTGCAATTCATTCTTTAAAATTTCGTATTCTTCTTTAATGCTTCTACTGGTATCGGCTGGAACCATAAATAGTAAAACTGAATTACGTTCTATATGGCGTAAAAATCTAAATCCCAATCCTTTGCCTTTTGATGCCCCTTCAATAATCCCAGGAATATCGGCCATTACAAAAGATTTTCCACCACGATACGAAACGATGCCTAAATTAGGTACCAATGTGGTAAATGGATAATCAGCAATTTCGGGCTTGGCTGCCGATAAAACAGAAAGTAAAGTTGATTTACCTGCATTAGGAAAGCCCACTAAGCCAACATCCGCCAATACCTTCAACTCCAAAACCATCCATTCTTCTTTACCCTGCTCGCCCGGCTGCGCAAAACGTGGCGTTTGTAGGGTTGGTGTTTTAAAATGCCAATTGCCCAATCCACCTCTACCACCAGCAGTTAAAATTTTTGTTTCTCCATCTGCTGTAATTTCAAATAGAATTTCTCCAGTTTCTGCGTCTCGGGCAATGGTACCCAATGGAACTTCTAAAACTTCGTCGGCACCCGTTTTGCCTGTTTTCTGACTACTCCCACCGCTCATTCCATCTTCTGCCAGGATATGTTTTCGATATTTTAAATGAAGTAATGTCCAAAATTGAGCATTCCCTTTTAAAATAATATGTCCGCCTCTTCCGCCATCGCCGCCATCGGGGCCACCAGTTGAAGTTAATTTGTCGCGGTGCAAATGCGCAGATCCAGCTCCACCCTTACCAGAGCGGCAGCATATTTTTACATAATCTACGAAATTTGATCCTTGAGACATTTTTTAATTAGCTAATTGGCTAATTAGCTAATTAGCTAATTAATATTTATTAATTACAGCACACAATTCATTAAAAATGTCATCAATATTTCCGATGCCATTAATTTTTGTGAGCTTATTTTGTTCTTCGTAGTATGGCAAAACCAAAATGATTTTATTAAAATACTCGTCGATACGTTTTTGAGATTTATCCGCCTGATCATCAACCCTATGTGTCTCCAGTTGGCGTTGAGCTACACGTTTAACCAGTTCATCTTTATCTACATCTAATGCAATTACACCAGCAATTTTGCTTCCTTTTCCTTCTAAAAAATGATCCAATTCAGCAGCTTGAGGAATTGTTCTTGGGAAACCATCGAACACAAAGCCCTTTGCATTTGGATTTTTATCAATTTCCTCCTCCAACATATCAATCGTAATCTTATCTGGCACCAATTCTCCATCAGCAATAAGCTTGCTCACCTTTTTACCCAAAGCAGTTTGATTTTTAATGTGTGCTCTGAAAAGGTCGCCGGTGGAGATGTGTACCAATTGATATTTATCAATCAATTTTTGAGATTGAGTGCCTTTACCTGCACCTGGAGGACCAAAGAGAACAAAATTCAGCATTAAGGTTGGCTTTAAAATTTAAAAAGCCTTACCGCCTGTTGGCTGCAAGGCTTCATGTAAAAATTGTGCACTTGTAGGGATTCGAACCCCAAACCTTCTCATCCGTAGTGAGATGCTCTATCCAATTGAGCTACAAATGC
>JACMOW010000264.1 GCA_014377775.1 Pedobacter sp.
CAATTTATTGGTTAATTTTAGGGGGTGTTTTAATAGGAATGGTTGGTGTTTATTTGCGTTTTGCTTTTAACTCTACTACCTTATCTATTGTGTCATGGGTAATTTTACTAATTGGTGCCATTGTAGCTTGTAAAGGTGTTTTTAAAATTTTAGGCGCCAAGTAGCCTACCCCTTCACTCGCTTCTTATTATCTTGCGCAAAAGCTTCCCAACCAGAATATGATTTTGAAGTGCTGTTTGTGCTTATTCTTTGGAATGAATGACAAACGGCTACCGCCAAGCCATCTGTCGCATCTAAAAACTCGGGAGTTTCATTAAAGTTTAATAAACGTTGCAACATTGCCGCAACCTGTTCTTTACTTGCAGTTCCTTTGCCCGTAATTGATTGTTTTATTTTTCTTGGGGCATATTCTGTAACTGAAATATTTTTCGAGAGCGCAGCGGCCATTGCAATTCCTTGCGCTCTTCCTAATTTAAGCATTACTTGTATGTTTTTTCCATAAAATGGGGCTTCAATGGCGAGTACGTCGGGTTTATACTTCTCAAGCAAGCCAATTGTTTTTTCGAAAATGCGCTGCAGCTTTAAGAAATGGTCATCTAAATGGTTCATCTTAACGATACCCATGCTGATGAGTTCAATCTTATTTCCCTTTTCTAAAATAATTCCATAACCCATAATTGCAGTACCTGGGTCGATACCCATAATTACACGTTCTTTTTTTTCAACCAACATAACACAATATTAAGCATATTTGCACACACAAAAAGCAAAAATTTGAGTATACAATCAAAAAAGCTATTTTCTATATTCATAAAAATTACAATCGTAGTTTTTGCGTTATGGTTTATTTATGTAAAACTAGTTTCGAACAATGATCTTAAAAAGTTTATTGCCTTAGTAGAAACATTACCAGAAAATCAAATCAAGTTAGTGATTTCAATGGTGATGCTATTGATGTTGCTAAATTGGAGTCTGGAAGCGATTAAATGGAAGCGCTTAATTAAACCTGTAGAGCCAATTACACTTTGGAAAGCTATCGAATCGGTATTTTGTGGATTAACATTAGCCGTATTTACACCAAACAGAATTGGTGAATATGGTGGGAGAGTTTTTTTTCTGTCGCCTAAAAGAAGAATTGTTGGTGTTGTGGCCATGGCGGTTGGAAATATTAGCCAAATGGTAATCACCAATGTGTTCGGAGCTATTGCTTTAAGTATATTTATCTACAGCTTTAATTTACTCGACTATCGCTTGTGTTTAGCTGGGTTTGCAATAGCAGCTGTTTTTTGTTTATTTTTTTTAGTATTCTATTTTAATATTAAGTGGCTAAATACCATCTTACTTTCCATTAAGTATACACAAAAGTATAAAAAATTTTATACTATTTTGGGCAAGTATAAAAAAATGGAATTGCTTAAAATTTTGCTTTTTTCCTTTGCGAGGTATCTTGTTTTTAGTACCGAATACTTTATAATGTTCAATTGGTTGGTGCCTGGCATTGATTATATGCACATTTTAATGCTTGTGAGTATTTTGTTCTTTGTACAATCTTCGCTGCCTTCGTTAGATTTGTTAGACATTGGCATTAGGAGTGTTACCGCTTTATTTTTTTTTAAATTTGTAACCAATCAAAGTACAGCAGTGGTTGCATGCATTGCTAGTATATGGTTCATAAATATTATTATTCCTGCTATATTAGGCTCATATTTTGTTTTTAAACTTAATTTCTTTGGAAGCGATAAGCGTAGTTAGTTATATATTAGCGTTGATTTATGTGGTTATCGTAATTACATTTATTACCGGCTGGTATAGGTTGGCTGTATATAAAACGTTTAAACCAAATGCAATTACTAAGGTATCCATTTTGGTTGCAGCTAGAAATGAGGCAAACCATATCAGAAAAACGATAATGGACCTATTGGCGCAAGATTATCCTTCAGTATTAGTCGAAATTATCATCATCAATGATCATTCTACCGACGAAACTGGTGCTATTGTAACTTCCTTTGCAAGTGATGGCGTTAAACTGATTAATCTAAATGAAGAGAGCGCACTAAATTCATATAAGAAGAAGGCGATCCAAACGGCGATAGCCCAGTCCACTGGTGATTTAATCATCACCACTGATGCAGATTGCAGCATGGGTGTAAACTGGCTTAAAACGATAGTTAATTTTTATGAAGCGCATGATTTTAAAATGATTTCATCGCCAGTGGCTTATTTCGATGAGCAAAATATTTTCGAGAAGTGCCAAACCTTAGAGTTCTCCTATCTTATAGGGTTGGGCGCATCAACCATTGGAAACAAGAAACCAACCACCTGCAACGGTGCGAACCTTGCTTACGAGCGTAAAGCTTTTGATGAAGTAAAGGGCTTTAAGGGGATTGACGATTTAGCTTCTGGTGATGATGAATTGTTATTGCATAAGATGGCGGCTAAATATGGCAATAAAATTGGATTTTTAAAAAATACAGATGCTATTGTCTATACACGCGCTAAACCTACTTTAACAGAGTTTATTCAACAGCGGAAAAGATGGGCTTCAAAAAGTACGCGCTATAAAAATAAGGCAATCGTTTTTCTTGGCCTCGCTGTATGGTTATTTAATTTAAGTATTATTGTAAATGCAGTACTCGCATTGGTTTTTCCAAATTCCTTATTTTGGCAAATCTTTGGTGTTCAATTGTTAACTAAAATGATGATCGAAGGGATCTTTTTATATGGGGTCACAAATTTTTTTAGAAGGAAACAATTAATGGCTTTACAGCCATTAATTAGCATATTACATATCATATATATCGTGTATATTGGCGTTGCTGGTAATTCGGGAAAGTACAATTGGAAAGACCGAATGGTTAAATAAATGGGAAATGAGTACGAATAGTCCTTCAAAGAAAATTTGGAATAAATTTAAACGCAATAAATTAGCATTTGGAGGGTTAATTTTCATTTTAATATTAATGCTAATGGGCGTGTTGGGCTATTTGATTACACCCGATCAAACGCCTTATGCCAACACCATGCATTTGCAATTGAGCAATAAGAAACCTTTTCGAACTTTCGACTTTCTAATTATTAACCGAAATCCGGGTATTAAAAGGGTTACTCTATTTAAGAAAATGTTATTCGGCCAAGAGGCAAATTTTAAAAGTATACCCATTACATCATATAGAGTAGAAGGAAATCGGATTTTTGTGCGCGAATATATTGGCGATGATGAAAACGCAGAAGAAACAAGCTATAAAATTAATGGTCAACAAAATTTCGAAAAAAACAATATTTATACACAAACTTTTTATTTTGGAACCGATATGTATGGTCGAGATTTACTAAGTAGGCTCATTCTCGGTATTCGTGTTTCGCTCTCCGTCGGTTTAATGGCTGTGCTCATATCCTTGTTTATTGGGGTAAGTTTGGGAGCTATTGCAGGCTATTTTGGTGCGGAAATCGATGCTTTTATCAGCTGGTTTATGAATGTAATTTGGTCGCTGCCCTCTTTATTATTAGTAATTGCGATCTCATTTGCATTAGGTAAAGGGTTTTGGCAAATTTTTATTGCCGTAGGTCTTTCAACATGGGTTGATGTTTCCCGTTTGGTGCGCGGACAAGTGATGGCATTGAAAGAAGTAGAGTTTGTTGAAGCAGCAAAGGCATTGGGCTTTTCTACGCAAAGAACAATTGTAAAACATATTTTACCAAATATAGCGGGCCCTATTTTGGTGGTGGCTTCTGCAAACTTCGCTGCGGCAATTTTATTAGAAACAGGATTAAGTTTTTTAGGATTTGGTGCACAACCCCCAATGCCAAGCTGGGGAAGTATGATTAAAGAGCATTATGCATATATTATTATGGATGCTGCTTATCTAGCAGTTTTACCTGGTTTAGCCATTATGTTAACCGTTTATGCATTTAACTTATTGGCTATCGGCTTGCGGGATGCATTTGATGTAAAGAGTCAGAATACAAACGTTTAAAGAATAAAACCCCCTATTTGGTGCAAAATAGGGGGTTGCTTTTTAGAGTTAAATTTTTCGCTACTTCACTAGCTATATTCAACTAAACGTTATGAATTACAAAAACGCTACAGCTGTTGTAAAATATTTTAATTCTTTATAAAAAAAAATACCTGCCTAACAAGTAGGACAGGTAACTAACAACAATTTATAGGTAGATTTTAGTTTATAGTTTATGGAGTATAGACTTGCAAAAATCTATTCTAAGATGGATGGAGTTCATAAAATCGCGAACTCTCTTTAAATACTTATTCATAATCAATTTTTGTAATTCTTTCATTGGCAAATTTGCAAATAGTTTCTCGAATTAACAGTGTGGTTTTCACCAAATCGTGATGGTGTTTTCACCATAAATTTCATCGTATTTTAACGGATATAGAAATGAGGATTTAACGGTAGTTTATTTGTAAAGGAAGAAGTATATTTATTTAAATTAAACTAAATTAATCTCATGGAAAATAAATACTTATTTGCAGTTATCGGCACCCTAATTCTCTTATTCGGCATATATGCCTACAATTATCCACCCGTAAAAAATAAAAAAAATGTAGAAAGTATTCAGTTTAACACATTAAGTAGCAAAGGGACAATATCAAAACCCAGTACACTTCGAATGAGTTTAATCGAAGAAATGGTATCCAGCTACCGAAAAAATCAACTTATCTCTATTGAAAATGCTCCTAGAAATGCAGTTAAAGGAGATTCGTATTCAATTTTATTCGATCTAGATACGCTAAAGAAATTTATCAACGATATAGAAAGGGGAGTGAAAGAGATCCAACCTACGGTTGATACGAAATTGGCGATAAGGATGTATTATGCTGCTTATCCTCTATCGGCAAAATGGAATGAGCCAGGCTATGAAAATTTAGGGAACTTACTGGGAAAGGAAATTCCGAAGCTTTATGGAAGAAAGCACACACTAATCATGATTCCGGTAATTAAAACAAACAAGGGGATTTTTGCCGATTTCAATCCTTTTGATAAAAATACCTATCAAGGCTTTCCAAAAGGAATGACCAAAGGGATGCAACTTTTAAAAGATGCTTCTGATACAACTGAGATTCCTGCATTAAATCATGGGCAACTTATTCCGCCGGCTAGCACTATTGGGGAAGTTTTTTAAAGGTTAGAATGAATATCCAAACTATTTTACGGGAAACTTTAATCTGGATACAATTAATTGCAGCTATTGTGGCTTTGCTGCATTGGCCCAAGCTAAAAAATAGTTATTGGAAGTGGTTTGTTATTTACCTTTGTACCCTGTTCTTGATAGAAGCATTTAGTAAGTGGGGATTAAAAAATAATCCCTCCTACCGAGCTTATTTATATGATTTTTTTGGAATTCCAATACAGTTTTTATTCTTTTATTGGCTGTATGCAGTTAAATCTCTAAAAAATTCTGGGTTATTTTGGATGTGTATACTCTTTTATATTCTTTCATTTCTGCCATATTTTATGTTATTCTCCAAAGGGAGTATCGTATTTTCTTTAAGTTATACCGTTGGTAATGTACTGCTCATGTGGATGGTATTTCTAGAGATTTTTAAACAGATTAAATCAGAAAAGATATTACTTTTTAGATCGAATTTTATGTTCTATATTAATATCGGAATTATGTTGTTTTATATAGGAACGCTTCCCTTTTTCTCGTTCTATGGATTAATTTTAAAAAACGAGAATTTATGGTTTAGCTATTATATTTTTTTTATGGTGGCTAACCATATTATGTATTTATTGTTTATTTGCGCATTTGTATGGGGAAAACCGAATACCTATTAATCATCATTTTATTTAATGTTTTTTTATTGGCATTTACTGTAGCCGCAATCACTTTTGTAGTTCAATACAAGAACAAAAAAAAGGAGAATCAGTCCAGATTAGTGCAGCAACAAATCCTGCATCAAAAAGAGTTGCTAACCACAGAGATTGAAATCCAACTGCAAACAATGCAGCATATAGGTCGTGAAATACACGATAATGTTGGACAGAAACTAACATTGGCAAGTTTGTATACGCAACAATTGGCCTATGAAAACAAGTCGCCTGATCGCAATGAAAAAATTGAAAATATTGGCGAAATTATTAATCAATCATTAGCAGAGCTTAGGCACCTTTCTAAATCACTAACGGATAATACCATAGAGAAAGCAAATATTTCCCATCTTTTACGACAAGAATTTGAAAAAATTGTAGAATTAAAGAAATATAAAATTAATTTCGATATTACGAATGAAGATTTAGCCCTATCTTATCAAACCAAAAGCGTAATTGTACGAGTTGCTCAAGAATTTTTGCAAAATAGCATGAAATATGCGAGTTGCGAAACAATAAGCATATTGGTTGCCAAGCGAGATAATGAATTAAAAATAGTGCTTAGCGATGATGGAATAGGCTTTGATATCGAAAATTATAAGAATAGCGGTATCGGTTTGGTAAATATGAAGAAAAGAGTTGAACTCATAGGGGGGCGTTATTTCCTTCAAAGCACTAAAAATGAAGGCACAATTTTAACCATCGAAATTTCACTAGCTTAAATGAAATATAGTATAGTAATTGTTGACGATCATATTTTAATTGCAAAAGCCCTCGGAAGTATTTTGGGTAATTTTAGCCAATTTGAAGTGCTTTACGAATGTGAAAACGGGAAGGAATTACAGGAGAAACTTAAGCGAAAGGGTAATATACCTCATATTGTGCTATTAGATATCAGCATGCCTATAATGGATGGCTTTGAAACTGCAAAATGGCTTAAAGAAACTCACCCTGAAGTTCTGGTTATGGCGTTGAGTATGCAGGATGATGAACAGGGCCTAATTAAGATGGTTAAATTTGGCGCAAAGGGATATTTGCTTAAAAATGTTCATCCTATAGAATTGGAGAATGCGTTGAACAACTTGATAAGAACAGGTTATTATTATCCAGAATGGGCAACAAATAAAATATTTGCAAGCATAAGTAATGAGGTCGTTGATCTTAGTGAAAGGGAAAAGGAGTTTTTGCGATATAGCGTAACTGAACTTAATTATAAGGAAATTGGTGATAAGATGTTTTGTAGTACACGTTCAGTAGAGTCATATCGCGATAGCTTGTGTGAAAAATTGGGCTTAAAATCGAGGGTAGGTTTAGCTGTTTATGCCATTAAAAATGGATTTGGCAATTAATTAATTTAGAAGTGGTAATTTTAAAATATGCTATTAAACTGCTATCAGCAAGAATATATAGAAGCGGGGTGTGATGAGGCCGGACGCGGATGTTTAGCAGGTCCGGTATTTGCAGCTGCTGTAATTTTACCGTACGACTATCATCTTGAGGGCTTAACCGATTCGAAACAATTAACGCATAAGCAACGAGAAAAATTAAGGCCAATTATCGAGAGCGAAGCGCTTTCTTGGGCTGTTGGAATTGTAGACCATGAAGAAATAGATCAAATTAACATTTTAAATGCCTCTTTTTTAGCGATGCACAGGGCAATAGGACAGTTAGCTATTGAGCCTGGTTATTTAGCAATTGATGGCAATCGATTTAAAAATTATGCTCAAATACCTCATTCCTGTATTGTAAAGGGCGATGGAAAATATTTGAATATTGCTGCAGCATCCATCTTGGCAAAAACACACCGAGATGCATTTATGACGAGGCTTAGCGCCCATTATCCACAATATGATTGGCAGCAAAATAAGGGATACCCCACTATAGCCCATCGAAAGGCGGTTATCAAGATGGGTTCATCACCTTTCCATCGTAAAACGTTTAATGTGAGCGATCCCCAAATTGATAATTCGTAATTTCAGCCTTTTGAAAACTTTAATTTTAACCAATCGTGTTCCATTTCCGCCAAACAGCGGCTATCCTATAGTGGTATACAATACTATAAAGGGTTTATTGAAGCTGGATGTAGAAATCTCACTATTTAGCCTCAATGTAAATAAGCATAAAGTAGATGTTGATGATATTTACGACCCTGTTTTTGAGCAAATTAATTTTCACTCGTACGCTATTGATACCGAAGTAAATGTTTGGGGAGCGTTTTTCAACATTTTTTCCAATCAATCTTATAATGTTTCACGTTTTTATGATGATGACGCTGCGCGATTGTTGGAAAATGTATTGCGCGAAAATGAATTTGATATTATTCAATTTGAAGGCTTATTTGTAGTACCCTACTTAGATCTGGTGAAGGGAAATAGTAAAGCAAAACTCATTTACCGTGCACACAATATTGAGTTTGATGTATGGGAACGTTTAGCAGCAGGAGAACGATTTACACCGCGAAGAAAATACTTGGAATTTTTGTCGCGAAGACTAAAAGTTTATGAGAAGGAACAAATCAATCGTTTTGACCAAGTTTTCGCCATAAGCAATCACGATCGACAAAGTATTTTAAAGTTCGGCTGTCAAACCCGATTGGATGTTTTTCCAGTGGCTGTCGATTTCAAAAAATACCAAGCCGACTTAGGGAAAACAAGCTTCCCGACTTTATTTCATTTGGGAGCAATGGATTGGCGACCTAACAAGGAAGGATTGGAGTGGTTCTTGGATGAAATTTGGCCAGATATAGAAAAATTAAATGGTGAGTTAAGGTTTTATATCGCTGGGAAAAACATGCAGAAACAATTTTTCGACTATGATTCGGATAATTTAATTGTGGAAGGAGAGGTTTTCGATGCAGTAGAGTTTATGAATTCAAAGGCAATTATGATTGTCCCATTATTATCTGGAAGTGGCATGCGGGTAAAAATTATTGAGGGTATGGCCATGAAAAAATGCATTATTGCCACCAGTATGGCGGCCGAAGGAATTAATTGCGAGCATGGCAAAGACATTCTAATCGCAAATACTCCAGATGAATTTTATCGATCTATACTTCAATGCATCACACAGCCACAGCGTTGGCGAGAAATAGGAGAACAAGCAAGAAAAACCGTGGAGCGCGACCATGATATTAATGAAAATGCAAAGCGGATGCTGGAAATTTTTAAAACATTAACTTCTTAATTTAGTTACACAATCCCAAATCTTTTAAATCAAGAAATATTGCTATTTTCTTAGTATTTTTGCGGCTCAACACTTATAAAATACATGAACAATACTGCTTTAACAGAGAAACATATCGCGTTGGGCGCTAAAATGGTGCCTTTTGCTGGTTATAATATGCCTGTACAATACGAAGGCATCAATGCAGAACATATTACCGTTAGAACAACAGTTGGTGTTTTTGATGTTAGCCACATGGGCGAATTTATTTTGAAAGGCGAAAATGCTTTAGATTTAATTCAGCGCGTAACCAGTAATGATGCTTCGAAGCTTTATGACGGTAAAATACAATATTCTTGTTTACCAAATACGGATGGGGGGATTGTAGATGATTTATTGGTGTACCGAATGGACGAAAAGTCGTACATGTTGGTGGTAAATGCATCAAATATTGAGAAAGATTGGAATTGGATTCAAAAATATAATACGGCCAATGTAGAAATGCATAATATTTCTGATCAAACTTCTTTGTTAGCCATTCAAGGCCCTAAAGCCGCAGATGCACTACAGAGTTTAACAGAGATAGATTTGGCATCAATGGAGTATTATAGCTTTAAAAAGGGTGTTTTTGCAGGTGTTGATAATGTGCTGGTTTCGGCAACGGGATATACTGGTGCTGGGGGTTTTGAAATCTATTTCGAAAATAAAGATGCCAATCAAATTTGGGAGGCTATTTTTGAAGCAGGCAAATCTTATGGTATTAAACCAATAGGTTTAGGTGCTAGAGATACCTTACGCTTAGAAATGGGTTTCTGTTTATATGGGAATGATATTAATGATCAAACTTCACCCATTGAAGCGGGCTTAGGCTGGATTACCAAATTCACCAAAAAATTTACCAATTCGGAAGCTTTATTGGCGCAAAAAGAAGCAGGAATTAACCATAAATTAGTTGGTTTTGAAATGATCGACCGCGGTATCCCTCGTCACGATTACCCAATTGTTGATGAACAGGGAAACACCATCGGTAAAGTAACTTCAGGTACACAATCGCCCTCTCTACAAAGGGCAATCGGAATGGGCTATGTAAGTAAGGAATTTGCGAAAGAAGGCACCGAAATATTTATCGACATTAGAAATAACAAGATCAAAGCAAAAGTAGTAAAGTTTCCATTTTTTAAATAGATATGAGACACTAGATTTGAGATTTGAGACAGGTTAAGTTTTCTAAATCTCACATCTTACATCTCACATCTCACATCTTACAAATGTCTAGAACCATCGAAGTTTGCCTCACGCCTGCTTTATTGCATCTATATGCGATTGAGAAAAGTATTGTTGTTGTAATTGATATTCTTAGGGCAACCTCATCAATCACTTATGGTCTTGAGAACGGAGCCAAAGCCATTATTCCAGTAGCGCATGTAGAAGATTGCTTGAAATATAGCAACATGGGTTATCTATTGGCTGCCGAGCGAAATGGCGAAGTGGTAGAGGGTTACGATTTTGGAAATTCTCCCTTCTCCTATACTAAAGAGAAAGTTGAGGGTAAAACTATTGTTTTAACTACTACTAATGGCACTAAGGCCATGCACATGGCTCAAAAAAGTGCACATCAGGTGGTTGTGGGTTCTTTTCTAAATTTAACATCATTATGCAATTGGCTAAGAGAACAAGATAAAAATGTATTGCTACTCTGTGCCGGTTGGAAAGATCAATTTAACTTAGAAGATACCCTATTTGCAGGAGCTGTGGTAAATATTTTGCGCAAAGATTTTATGCATTTTGACGATTCATGTGTAGCCGCGGAAGATATGTACTTATTAGCGAAAGACGATATAAGAACTTATTTGCGAAAATCATCTCATAGCCATCGCCTCGAGCAGCTTAACATAGAAGAAGATGTTAAATTTTGTTTAAAGCGGGATGTTTGTAAAGTTATTCCTGTTTTTCTAAAAGATAGCATAGTTGCTTTAATATAGAAAGTAATTCTTAATACATTATTTATATTTTCCTATATTATTTACGAACGTATAAAATTCCGGAGCCATCAAATTTTTTCTTTCAACTTAAGTATTCCTTGAAGACTTTCACTATTCTTTATTGCTTTTAGGGCTTCTTCGTGCGCCAACCAATAAATGGTTTCCGCTTTTTTCATATCGAAGGTACTAATTTCACCCATACCTTTAGGCTCGATTAGTAAATTACAGAACTTAGCTTTTCGTTCCATATCGTGATTAATAGACATGATCCCTGCTCTTTGCATCAAATGCGAAATTCTGGAAATTTTATCTACTGGCTTAAGGTGGTTGCAGGAAGAGCCTATGACGTAATCACAATTACTTAATAGTGGCTCAACCGGAAAATTATTCAATATCCCACCATCAACATGCATATGATTATCAATCATGATTGGTTTAAAAATTCCAGGTATACAGCTCGAAGCAAGGATGGCTCTTATCAGCGGCCCTTTGTTAAAATAAGCAACATTGCCCTCACTAAAATTGGTGGCGCATATGGTTAATGGAATTTTAAGCGCTTCAATTTTATCGTGAGGAAAATAATCTTGCAGAATTTGCCTTGTATTTTCTATGTTAATTAATCCCAATGACCCTAAGGCTGGACGAATAAAACGCAATAACTTGGTCTTCATGAAAATGTTTAACACTTCTTCAGGATCAATTCCAGCAGCATAAAAACTTCCTACAATAGCACCCGCACTCGTTCCGCTAATGTGGTTAAACTTTATCCCTGTATTTTTAAGAGCTTTTAGAATGCCTAAGTGCGCTATTCCTCTAATTCCTCCACCTGATAATACAATGCCTACCTTTAATTTAGTCACTATTAATTCTCCTTTATCTTAGGTTTATATTTCGATTTAGTTAATATTTTTTGAGCATCTGTGTCGGCCATTAACTGCTGTAACGTAACATCTGGATTTTCGATCATGTACTTCTTCACCATTTGCCACCCAATCCAAATGCCTAATTTGGGTGCAGATTCGCTCTTATCCCCTAAGCCAGGCGTAAAAGGGCCATCTGTTAAATACACTTGTATTTTACGAAAATCTGTTTGATACAATAAATCATTTTCGAGAAATAAGCCCCATATATTCCCCTCAAAATTTTTGCACCACGCTAATTGTCTACCACTATAGCCAATTTTAACCGTATCATTTACATTTTCTTGCAATACTTGATCCATAAAGTATAAAATTTTCCCATTATAAATCATTTGTGAGAGAAGGGTCTGATCTTCATCATTTGGTTTAAAAAGTGCTTCCTTCGTAAATTCTTCCGTTAGGCGTGGCACAATATAAATAGGTTCAAAACGCATGGATTGGTATTTTGGAATACTTTTTACCAAGGCGGGATAAAATTTGCTGTCTTTTCCTAAAAACATATCCAATCCAATGCCCATATAATTCTCGCCAATTGGAATTTGATAAGCAAAACCCGATAAAAATGAGATAAAACGAGGAATTTGAACCTTTGGATAATAATATTTGATGTATTTAAAAGTTTGGTTTAACTCATCTTCAATTTTATTGAGTTTTGGGTAAACACTATCTACTTCATGATGTAAATCGACATAAGCTTTACCTTTATATAAATTTTCGAGTACTTCAACACCTGATAAATTTGGGTTTCCAACCATTTGGCTAATAAAATCACGATAAAATGAGCCATACTTTTTAACCAATAGATCATTCGTTTCTTTAGGATTTTTAGCTCTCTCTTTATAAAGATCTTGTTCAAATCGTTGTATCTTAATGGCTACATTGATGCGACTTGCATCGGGTCTTTTATCTTGATTGCAAGAAAAAACTGTAAATGCGCAAAGAAAAATTAGATAGATTTGATGTTGTTTTACGTTATAGTTCATTAATAACAAATATAATCAGAAGTGGTATGAAATTGGTAAGATTTTTAAGCGGAATAAATTTATGTACATGAAGAAAATAATATTTGCTGCACTATGCTTGCTTTTAGTGGGTAATACCAATGCCCAAAACAATACCGCTCCTTATTATGGATTTAGAATAGGTTTAACTGCACATCCTACTTTCGGGACAATTAGTGCAGAGGAGGGTAATAGTAGAGGTATGAATTTAGGGTTTGTATATGGTTTGATAGGCGATTTTAACTTTGCCGCACATTATAGTTTTAATACGGGAATTACGATAACTACGATTAATGGCAAAAGCACGGAAATTAATGCCATGCCTTATCATGCGAATTCAAGTGGTACTGTCTCCGTTGCATACGATTTGAAGTATAAAATGAAGTATATTGAAATTCCTATGATGATAAAATTTAAAACTTCAAAAATGGGCGAATTGAAGTGGTTCGGACAAGTTGGGTTATCTAATGGCTTTAAAATTCGGGCTAGGCAGGATGCAGAAGTACTGAATAGGGTACTTGCTGATGATGTTAATTCGGGTAGTTGGACACGGTTTTACCGCGCGGGTTTAGTAATTGGAGGGGGTGGAGAGTTTGATCTTGGTGGACATACTAGTTTAATGGCCGGCATTTCTTTGAATAGAGGTTTAACAAATATTACGACTTCAAAAAATGCGGTAAGAAATCATTTTGTTTCCTTAAATTTGGGTGTTTTCTTTTAAATCTCTTTTAATGAAGGTAGCACTGGCACAACTCAATTATCACATTGGTAATTTTGAATACAACACACAAAAAATAATCGAATATATTGGTATAGCTCGGAAATCGGGTGCCGATATTGTTGTATTTGCCGAACTGGCGATTTGTGGTTACCCACCGCGCGATTTTTTAGAATTTGATGAATTTATTACCCTTTGCGAAACAGCTGCACAAGAAATCGCAAAACATTGTGTAGGTATTGCCGCTGTTGTGGGTTTGCCTATTAAAAATGAGGTTTTAGCGGGAAAGGATTTATATAATGCTGCTTATTTTATGGCCGATGGCGCAGTAAAAGCGGTGACTAAAAAGGCATTATTACCAACTTATGATGTTTTTGATGAATATCGTTATTTTGAACCCAACACTGCTTTTAAATCGATTGTATATAAAGGGAAACGAATAGCTTTAACCATTTGTGAGGATTTATGGAATATAAATGATAATCCATTGTACGTTTCTTGTCCGATGGATGAGCTGATGAAAGAAAGCCCGGATCTGATGATTAACATTGCTGCATCACCTTTTAACTATCAGCATGATGAAAATCGGATTAAAATTTTATCCGACAATGCAAAAAAATATAAATTGCCTTTGTTTTATGTGAATCAAGTTGGGGCACAAACCGAAATTATTTTTGATGGGGGATCACTCCTATTCGACGAAGAAGGGGAGTTGAAAGCCGAAATGAAGTATTTTGAGGAAGATTTGCAAGTTTTTGACATAGATGAAGTACAAAATGTAAAAAGCAAATATCCAGCAGCTCCACGCGAAATGGACATTGCCCAAATTCACGACGCATTGATTTTGGGCATACAAGATTATTTCCGAAAATCGGGATTTACTAAAGCAGTTTTGGGCCTTTCGGGAGGGATAGACTCGGCAGTGGTTTGTGCGTTGGCATGTAGGGCTTTGGGTGCAGAAAATGTAATGGCTGTGTTAATGCCTTCGAAATATTCGAGTGATCATTCGATTAAGGACGCATTAGGTTTAGTAAATGCCATTGGCTGTAAACACGAAATTATTGGAATTGCCCCAGCGGCTGATGCTTTTGATCAGGTAATGGCAAAGCCTTTTGAGGGATTGGCTTTTAACTTAACTGAAGAGAATATCCAGGCACGCTGTAGGGGAATTATTTTAATGGCCATGTCTAATAAGTTTGGTTATATTTTGCTGAATACTTCAAATAAAAGTGAGTGTGCAGTAGGATATGGTACTTTGTATGGTGATATGTGTGGTGCTATTGGTGTGATTGGGGATGTATATAAAACACAAATTTTTCAATTGGCACTATATATCAATAGGGATGGAGAAATTATCCCAGAAAATACAATTGTAAAACCTCCATCAGCAGAATTAAGGCCCGAACAAAAGGATTCTGATTCCTTGCCAGATTATGACATCTTAGATCAAATTCTTTTTCAACACATCGAATTGCGGAAGGGGTCTAAGGCCATTATTGCACTGGGTTTTGATGAAGCTTTAGTGCAACGCGTGCTCAAAATGGTTAATTTGGCCGAATTTAAACGCTACCAAACTCCTCCAATTTTAAGGGTTTCGCCAAAAGCCTTTGGTATGGGCAGAAGAATGCCAATTGTTGGCAAGTATATGGCCTAGGCTTGCGTTATAGCCTTCTTTTTAAAGGATTGGATTAATAGTATTCCAATTCCTATCATGATCGAAACATCTGCGAAATTGAAAACGCCAGTACTAAATAGGCCAAAATCAATATGCAGAAAATCAGTTACCGATCCAAATTTTAGTCGGTCATAAATGTTGCCAATTCCGCCACCAAGTAAACAGCACATTCCCAATTGCATAAAGCGGGGTAAGTTGTTTTTTGTTAACAGATAATATAATCCAAAGCCTAAAACAAGGATAGGCATCAAACTCAGTAATGTGAAACGTAAAGCATCGGGGAGTTCATCGCCCATACTTAAAAAGGCTCCTGTATTTTCTACCTTTGTTAAGGTTAAATGGTTCTCAATGAGACTAATGTTTTCGTTGTAATCAACTTTTTGTCGCACTAAGATTTTAGAAACCTGATCGCAACCTACATTTAAAGCAACTAAGAAAAGAATTACTATAAATTTTATTGTTTTTTTCTGGTTTATAGTCTTTATCTCTTCACCCATTTTTTGTAAGGAATAATTAATGCCAATAGTATAGCTGTGATTGAAAATAATTTAGCCAATATATCTCCATTGTTAACGTAAACAGTAAGCGAGTCGTTTAAGTTAATGTCTTCTTTTAAGGCAGTATTTGTCCACCATTTCGATTGTTTTACCACATCACCTCTTTGGTTTATAAAAGCAGAGATACCTGTATTGGCCGATCGTACTACCCATCGTCTGGTTTCGATAGCTCTTAATTTAGCATACATCAAATGCTGATCTTTGCCAGAAGTATTGCCCCACCAGCCGTCGTTGGTAATAATGGCAATAAATTGGGCACCATTTTTTACAGATTTTCCCACCCAATCTCCCCAAATCGATTCGTAACAAATAACCGGCGCAACGCCTATGCCACTTCGTGCATAAAAAACTTCAGGATTGTCTTGCCAGCCCCAACCAGAAACGCTACCGCCTAATTCTTCAAAAACAGGCGCTAGAAAGGATAAAATTTTTGGGAAAGGCATTTTTTCTACGCCAGGTACCAATTTTGATTTATGGTAAATCCCCACTTCAGCCGAATTTTCAATTTGTAGGGCAGAATTATAATTATCTAAAAATATACCTTTTTGCTTCGATTCTTTTGCAGAAACTGTTTTTTTACTCGTGTACCATTTTACACTTTCTATCCCTGTTATTAAGGTGCCATTTTTGTATTTGCTTAAGAATCGCTGTGCGGTTATAAAGTCGGGATTACTTCTAATCTGATCTTCATCGGCGTATACTGGCATTGCCGTTTCAGGCCAAATAAAATATTCGGTATTTACTTGTGCAGCTGAGTCGGATAAATGAGTTAATATTTGTAATTGTGCTGCAGGGCTAACATTCTTATATTTTTGATATGGATCTATATTTGGTTGAACAACTACGACGTTTACTGGCAAAATTTTCTCTTTATAAGTAAAATAAGTATATAAGGAGAAACCAATAGGAATCAGCAGAATTAACAGCCACGAAATAATTGGCTTGTAGTAATGGGAGTCCTTTTTAACCCAGGCTTTATATCCTTCATAAGCCAAAATATTGCTTAGTAAAATCCAAACTGATCCGCCATAAATGCCTGTATATTCATACCATTGTATAACTTGATGCATTCCTGCAAACCCATTTCCCAAAGTCATCCACGGAAAGGCTAAATCCCAAGTTTGGTGTAAATATTCCATAGCAATGTAAAATGCAATTAATCCTAAATAAGCGATCTTAACATTAACATAATTTTTTAATCGGTAATATAACCAAAAGGCAAATGTCATCATTAATGCACCTAAACCATAAGGAATTAACGATACGAATAAAGAAATAACGGAATCTCCGAAACTCTTACTTGCACTATCTATGGCATTAAAAACCCAATAAATGGAGGCGGTATTCCAAACTAAAAAAGTTAACCCAGCGGTTAAGAAAATTTGTTTACCCCTTTTTTTAGTTTTTAGGTTTTCTATCTGTGCTAAAGCTATAAATAATGGCACTAATCCAATGAATAACAAAGGTGCTAACCAAGTATGTGGGGGCCAAGCTAGCCACATTAATAGTGCGCTAAGAAGGGCGAGAAGGTATTTTTTTTTGATCATTTTTTCTTTCAGAGAATGGGAAAATAGGTAATAGACTAAATATTTTCTAGAACAGCAGCTTTCTTACTTTCATACTCCTCAAGTGTAATCAGCTGTTTATCGTACAGCGTTTTTAATTTTCTCAATTTCAAAGTGGTGTCATCTTCAGCCTCCTCAATGAATTGTTGCTCAATAATTTGAGCTTCTTCAATCTCTAGGGGGATATTTAATGCAATGGTAGCTGCGTGATTGTCTTTAAACTGTGACAACTGTTCATTTGCAGCCTGATGCAATTTTCTAGCTTGCACCTTCGGAATAAATTCAGTCACAATATTTTCACCATGTTGTGGCACACAAATAAATTTAGAACCAAAAAATTCTTCCTTAAAAGAAACTTCTTTAATATTTTTCCAAGAAATATCCTTAAAATTCATGGTTAAACCCAGATTTGCAGGTTCACAATAAAAAATGCGCTTGTTGCTAATGGCAATACTATCGGGTAATAAGTTTACGGCTGGTTTTTTTTGCACCGCCATATAAATAATTTCTTCTCCAGAAATTAATAAATCTGTTAATTTAATAATTACTTTTTCTACGGTTTTAACGTCTTGTTCGTCGCTTAAAAATTTATCTATGTTCATGTTGCTTGTATTGTTTTATAAATTTAGGACATGGGGTGTGGCGCATGGCGTTCTCGGCGTCGAACTCCCTTTTCCATCTTATTTTTCCATCTTTTCTTCGTTTTGCGGTTGATTTCACTGATTTTGACCTTAATTTCTTAAGTATCCAAAATGCTCTTTGCTCCACGCCTCATTATTTTTTATAATAATTTTCTTTAGTACTTAAAGCGTTTTTCGCTCCACGCTCTTCGCCAACCTTACCCCCCGACACACAAATTACGAATTCTCCCTTTAATATATTGTTTTCAAAATGTGATTTTATTTCTACTAAAGTTCCGCGAACGGTTTCTTCATACATCTTAGTTAACTCTCTGCTAACAGAAGCCTGCCTATCTCCCCCTAAAAATTCGGCAAATTCTGTTAAGGTTTTTAATAAGCGATGGGGACTTTCATAAAATATCATTGTTCGTTCTTCATTGGCCAATAGCTTTAAACGTGTTTGCCGTCCTTTTTTTACAGGTAAAAATCCTTCAAAAACAAACTGATCGCTAGGTAAGCCAGAATTAACTAATGCTGGTACGAAAGCAGTTGCGCCCGGTAAGCAATTTACTTCAATTTCATTTTTTAAAACTTCCCGCACCAAAAAAAATCCTGGATCTGAGATGGCAGGGGTCCCAGCATCAGAAATTAATGCTACATTTTGTCCTTGCTTTAAAAATTTAATCACTTCAGAAGTAGCCTTATGCTCATTGTGCTGATGGTGAGAATAAGCTTTTTTATCAATCCCAAAGTGCTTAAGCATGGGCGCACTGGTACGTGTGTCTTCTGCCAAAATTACATCCACTTCTTTCAGTATGCGAATGGCCCTAAAGGTCATGTCCTCTAAATTGCCAATCGGTGTAGGTACGAGGTATAGTGTTCCTGCTTTCATGTTGTATGTTATGGATTACAGGTTACGAGTTTAAACGTTGCATAAAAACACACAACACATAACACATAACACGTAACTCTTATTATCTTTGTAAAAAAATAGAATAATGTTGCAAGTTAACTATATCCGCGAAAATAGAGAGAAAGTTTTAGAGCGCCTTAATGTGCGTAATTTTAAACAACCTGAATTGGTAGACCAAATCATTTCCATTGATGAAGATCGTCGCCAAACTCAAAATTCGTTAGATAGCCTTTCTGCTGCTGCAAATACTGCAGCAAAACAAATTGGCGAGTTAATGCGTGCTGGTAAAAAGGAAGAAGCGGAAACGGTTAAATTAAGTTCTGCTGGTCAAAAAGAGCAAATTAAAGTCCTTTCAGATCAGTTAGCTGCTGCTGAGGATAACTTATATCAATTGATTGTTCAACTCCCAAACTTGCCTTATCACTTGGTTAAAACTGGAGCTACGCCTGAAGAAAATGAAGTGGTTTTAACCTACGGCCAACCTGCTAAATTGCCAACTGATGCAAAACCGCACTGGGAATTGGCGACAAAATATGATATTATCGATTTTGAACTTGGTGTAAAAATTACAGGAGCTGGATTTCCTGTTTACAAAGGGAAAGGTGCTAGATTACAACGTGCATTGATTAATTTCTTTTTAGACCATGCTACTGAGGCTGGGTATAAAGAGATGCAGGTACCCCATTTGGTAAATGCTGCTTCGGGTTTTGGAACCGGACAATTACCCGATAAAGAAGGGCAGATGTATCATTCAAC
>JACMOW010000265.1 GCA_014377775.1 Pedobacter sp.
AAGTCTGGGATCAGGATAAAAATCATGGATTCGATGACTGAGTTTTTGGTCGATTGTGCAATTCGAATATGAAAAAGCATATCTTCTTGCACCGCATCTTGGCCGGTATTAATTTTTGCTTCATACTCTTCTAAAGCCGTTCGCAATGCAGCAATATCTTCATCCGTGCGTCGCTCGGCAGCTAATCTTACCGCATCCAATTCTAAGTAATAGCGCGCTTCAATTAAAGCATTAAAATCATCCTTGTTAAATTTAATAATATCAGTAAGCATGTTATCCAACACTTTAATGCTTAAGCCAGACACATAAGTGCCACTCTGTGGTGAGATCTTTAATAGGCCATAAAATTCTAGTTTCAAGATTGCTTCACGTACGTAACTTCTGCCTACACCAAATTTTTCGGCTAAAAGTCTTTCTGCTGGCAAACGTTCGCCAGGTTTAAGTTGTCCGGAGGTAATCAAGTGTTTAAGCTGACTAATAATCATATCAACAGGCGTTTCAACCCTTATACTTTGTAAATTATTAATGAGATCCATAGTGGTAAACTTATTTATGTTTAGATATACTATTTAATTTATTTCCTTTAATAAAGACGCCAAACTGAGTGAAAGTTGTTGGCCAGATGCTTTTACAAAGCCAGACCATAAACTTCTTCCTGCTTTACCGCATTCCCGCACCTGGGAGGATTTTTTTGGTGTCGGCTGTAGAGATTTTTACCATAAATCTAAAATCCATTCTCATAATTTTTAATATTGGTTATCCAATAATTGGATAACCAATATTAAACTTTAAAAACCTAATCTCAAAATTTATTTTAAAAAAGAATAGAAATCTATAGATTAATGAAACAACTTAGCGCTGCTATACAGCGTTGGGGATGGTAAAATAAAACGTACTCCCGATATGTTCCTTACTTTCTACCCAAAGTTGTCCGCCGTGTTTGAGTACAAAGTCATAACAAAGATTTAAGCCTAAACCTGTACCTTTTTCACCTCCAGTTCCATAGGTAGTATAGTTAGCGTTTTTGTTAAAAAGATCATTGATTTTTTCTAGTGGGATGCCCACTCCATTGTCCCTTATTGAGAATTTTACTCCCTTTTCATGAGGGTTAGCGGTAATCACAACCTTGCCTCCATTTGGCGTAAATTTAACGGCATTTGACAATAAATTGCGCATAATAGTTTCCAGCATACTTACATCTGCCTGAAGCGAAAAATCATCTTTGACCTCTACAACCATCTCAATTTGTTTTTTTGTAGCCATCGGTAAGATGGTTTGAATGCATTTATTTATTAAAATTGCAACATCTTTTATTTCTACAGGATTGAAGCTTACTTCATTGAATTGAGATTTTGCCCATGTTAGCAAATCTTCCAGCAAATTATTTGCATTCGAGAGTTCTTGTTTCATCATCGAAAGATAAGTATGCACTTCATCTACCGAACTGGACTCAAAATCTGTTAAGGTAAGGTCTAAAAGTTGTAAACTTCCAGATATTGGGTTTCTTAAATCATGTCCAATAATAGAAAGGAGTTTGTTTTTCTGTTCGTTTGAAGCCGTAAGTTCAGTGTTCAACGCTTTTAATGCATTTTCGTGATATTTTCTAGTAGTCACATCTCTCATGCTTCCCTCTGTGGAAACAATCTGACCATTTTCGATTACCAATCGGGCATTTACAGACGCGTAACGTAATTCTTCATTTTTAGTCTTTAATCGTACTTCAAAGTCTATCACAAAGCCTTTGGTTCTTAGATTTTCAATTATTCGGTCGCGATCGCTTGGATAAAAATAGAAATTGGATACTGGCTGCCCAATTATCTCTTTACGTTTGTATCCCGAATATTGTTCAATTGAAGGACTGATCTCTGTTACTAAAGCATTCTGGTCGGTTTGATAAAAAACATCTTGTACATTCTCGAAAATAGTTCGGTACTTTTTTTCACTTAATACAAGATCATTTTCAATTTCTTTTCTTTTGGTAATATCTTCTATCTGCGAAACGTAATATAATGGAACTCCAGCGGTATCATAAAGCATTGTAGCTGCGATTACTACCCATATTATACTTCCATTTTTGTGAATATATCTTTTTTCGTGTTTAATTTTTTTAACCAACCCAGAAGCAAGATCCTCTAGCATGGCTGCACTTTGCGAAATATCATCTGGATGGGTAATTTCCTGTATTGTAAGTTGTTTCATCTCATTCTCTGAGTATCCCAACATAATGCAAAGACTTTTATTTACTCTTTTCCACTTCCCATCTGCACTAATTAATGCCATTCCAATTAGCGACTGCTCAAAGGCCAACTTAAATTGGGTTTCACTTTGATACAATTCCTCTTCGAGCAACCTGCTCTTGGTGATGTTAAAAGCTACGGCACCAACCATATTTCCTTCTCCTTCAGAATCTGTAAATGGAAATTTATAGGTTTTAAACATTTGCGGATGCCCTTGCTCGTCCCTAACGTTTTGATGAAACTCTCTTCCTTTGCCTGATTTTAATACCAATTCATTGTTTTCTTGAACATTTTTTGCAATATCGTAACCAAATATTTCTTCATTACTTTTCCCAATAACATCATCGCAGAGGT